>JANOWZ010000434.1:0-24838 GCA_031418155.1 Deinococcales bacterium | reverse complement strand
ACTTCGCGCAGGTACGGTGCGTCTCCGGCGGGCAGGATCACTTTGCGGAATCCGGCTTGGTACGCGCCGAGCAGTTTTTCTTTGACTCCACCGATGATCAGGACTTTTCCGCGCAGGCTGATCTCGCCGGTCATGGCGATGTCGGCTCGAGCGGGCCGTTTGGTGATTGCAGAAATCACGCTGGTGGCGATGGCGATGCCTGCACTCGGGCCGTCTTTGGGTGTCGAGCCGCTTGGGAAGTGAACGTGGATGTCGAGGTTCTTGTGGAAGTCTGGGTCCGCGCCGTATTTGGTGGCGTTGGCCCGCAGGTACGCAATCGCGGCTTGAACACTTTCTTTCATCACATCGCCGAGGCTGCCGGTGAAGTTGATCTTGCCGGTGCCGGGTGTGGCGAGCGTTTCAACCAGCAGAATCCCGCCGCCGACCGATGACCAGTACAGTCCCGCACTAACGCCAACTTGGGACTTCTTCTCCTTCAACTCAAGCTCGAACATCGGCACGCCCAAGTAATCTTCGATTTCGGTGGGCAAGATTTCGTGGACACCTTCCCACGGATTCTCGAGCAGTTTGCGTGCGGCTTTGCGGGTCAGTTTGCTGATCTGCCGGTCGAGGTTGCGAACGCCCGCCTCACGGGTGTATTCCTGCACGATGCGCTCGAGTGCGGCATCTGAAACGGTGATTTTATTCTCGAGGCCGTGGCTTTTGATCTGGCGTGGCAACCTGAAATTCTTGGCGATTTGCAATTTTTCTTGCATCGTGTAGCCAGGAATTTCGATGACTTCCATGCGGTCCAAGAGTGGGCGCGGAATGGTGCTCAGGCTGTTCGCGGTCGTGATGAACATGACTTTGCTCAGGTCGTATTGCACCTCAAGGTAATGATCCTGGAAGGTGTTGTTCTGTTCTGGGTCCAGCACCTCGAGCATCGCGCTCGATGGGTCGCCGCGCCAATCGCTGCTCATCTTGTCGATTTCGTCCAAGAGGAGGATCGGGTTGGTCACGCCTGCGGTTTTCATGCTTTGAATGATCCGTCCGGGCATGGAGCCGATGTAGGTGCGGCGATGGCCGCGAATTTCTGCCTCGTCACGCACGCCGCCCAAGCTCATGCGAACGAATTGGCGGTTCAGTGATCGCGCAACGCTCTTGCCGAGGCTGGTCTTGCCGACACCGGGAGGTCCGACCAGGCATAGGATCGGGGCGCGAAGTTCGCCGTCATCTACACGGTCCTTGGCGCTCGGGGCATCTTTCTTCTCTTTGGCTTCGGCCTCTGCCGCGTCGCGCATTCCTTGCGTCAATTGCCTGACGGCCAGGAATTCAATGATGCGTTCTTTGACATCCTCGAGTCCGTAATGGTCTTCGTCCAGAATCTCACGGGTGCGTTTGATGTCCAGGATTTCTTCGTCGCGTTTGGTCCACGGCGTTTCGATCAGCCAATCCAAGTAATTGCGAACAACGGTTCCTTCTGGGCTGCCACCTGGCGTGCGCTCGAGGCGTGCGAGTTCCTTGAGGGCCTTCTCTTGGACCTTTTCCGGCATGCCGACGGCCATGATTTTTTCGCGCAATTCTTCGACTTCGGCTGGGCCATCCTCGCCGCCACCGAGCTCCTTGCCGATGGCTTTCATCTGCTCGCGCAAGTAGTACTCGCGTTGATTTTGATCCATTTGCTCTTTGACGCGGGCGGCAATCTTCTTGTCCATCTCGAAATTCTCGAGGTCACGGTTCAAGAATTGCAGCACCTTGCCGAGGCGTTCACGGATGCTGGCGGTCTCGATGATCGTTTGCCGGTCGGCGACATCCCAGGTGTTGTGATGTGCGACCTGATCGGCGAGCGCTCCGGGTGCGGTCAGGTTGCGGACGTACTCGAGTTGAATGTTGTCCATGCGCAAGTTCTTGTTTTGCGCCACGTACTTCTCGAAGCCGTCTTTGACCTCGCTGACCAGCACTTGCACCTCGCGGGCATCGCCGGTCGTGTCATCACTGACCGTTTCGACGATGGCGCGAAGGTATTGCACCGGCAGGTAATCGATGACCTTCGCCCGCTCGAGGCTTTCGACCAGCACATCCAGCGTGCCGTCTTGCAATCGCACGACCTGTTTGATCGTGGCGAGCGTGCCGTACTCGAAGAAGTCCTCTCCTGTTGGTTCATCGATGCTTTGATCGCGTTGCGTCAACAACAGCACGCGACGGTCTGCGGCTTGGGCCTCTTCAACGGCGCGGCGTGATTTCATGCGGCCCACGGCGACGCCGAAGGTCACGCCCGGCATGATGACCATGTTTCTGAGTGCTAAAACGGGTAATTCCCAACGCATAGTGCCTCCAGTGTGTCTTGCAGAATTCGGGGGCGCTCTTGACAGGTGGCGCTGGACCGGAAGCACACTCTGGGTGGTGCTTGAGACCGTGGAAGTGATGCGAGTCTAGCAGGTGAATCTGACAGTTTTCTGTCTGTTTGGCGTGTGAAAAATCGTATGTTTTTTGAATCTTGAAATTTTGCCGTCAGGCTCGAGGAATCGATGCTTCTACTTGTTCTGCTACTTGTTCTTACGTATGAGGTCTTGGCGTGGATTGCTTTAACGCAACCTCGAGCCGAAGATTACACCCGGCTCGAGACATTTGTATGTATTCTAAGTTGCCTTTACGCCGACTTCTTGAGTGTGTTCGACTCAACTTTAACCTGGGACCCAGTTCGAGCCTCGAGCGAACTCAGGGATGGCCCGAGCGCATCGAGCGGTGCATCCAAATGCAAGGGCTCCATGCGAATCGATTTGATGTCCGGGCGCGGCAACTCAAACATGATGTCGGTCATGGCAGCCTCGAGCACCGCCCGCAGGCCACGCGCTCCCGTGCCACGCTTGATCGCACGGCCAGCGACCTCACGCAAGGTTTCTGGTGCAAACTCGAGGTTGACACCAGACAGGCCCAAGAGCGTTCTGTACTGCGTTGCCAGCGCACCTCGAGGTTCAGTCAGGATTCGCACCAGGGCATCCTCGTCGAGCATCTGCAACTGCACCACCAACGGCAATCGACCGACAAATTCTGGGATCAAACCGAACTTGACCAAATCTTCCGGGATGACTTTCATCTGGATTTTCGTGTCGTCCGGCTTTGAAAAACTGACTTTCTTCTGATCCGTGCGTTGCCGCGCAATGTCCTCGAGCCCATCGAAGGCCCCGCCGCAAATGAACAGGATGTTTTTGGTATTGATCTGCACCAACTCCGCGCCAGGATGCTTGCGTCCACCCTGCGGCGGCACGTTGGAAACCGTACCCTCAATAATCTTCAAGAGCGCCTGCTGCACGCCCTCACCGCTGACATCTCGAGTGATGCTGGCCCCTTCGGACTTGCGGGCCACCTTGTCGATCTCATCGATGTAAATGATGCCACGTTCCGCCGCGCTCGGGTCCATGCCTGCCGCGTGCAGCAAACGCACCAACACGTTCTCGACATCATCGCCGACGTAACCGGCCTCGGTCAGTGTGGTTGCATCAGCAATCGCAAACGGCACGTGCAACATTTTGGCGAGGCTTTCGGCCAAGAGTGTCTTGCCGGTTCCGGTCGGACCAATCAAGAGGATGTTCGATTTGAACAAATCCGAATCAGGATTCTTCAAACGCTGATAATGGTTGTAGACCGCCACCGACAATGCCTTTTTCGCCGCGTCCTGACCAATCACGAACTCATCCAAGTACGTTTTGATCTCTCGAGGTGCGGGCAAATTCGGCAATTCAAAAGTGCTGGATTTCGGCTTTTTCTGCGCGTCTAACACATCCTTTGCCCGGTCCACGCACTCGTTGCAAATGTAAACCATGCCTTGCGGAGCCTCGATCAGGTGCTCGACCTCCGGGTGTGCCCGACCGCAAAAATTGCAACGCGCCTCGGGCCTCATCAGCAAACACCCTTCAACAGATCAAGCTCGAGTAAGCCCGAATCAAATCTCGAGCCTACGCTGAGCCCTCTCTGGGACTGCTTCATTCCTCTGATCCCTTCAGACCATCGGTGAACGACTTCGGCATGATCTCGACAACCTCATCGATCAAGCCGTACTTTTGCGCCTCGATTGGCGACATGAACAAATCGCGTTCCATGTCCTTCATGTTCTTCTCTCGAGGCTGGCCCGTGTGCTTGACGTACAGATCACCCATGATGTCACGCAGGGCAATGATTTCCCTGGCTTGGACTTCAACATCTGGTGTGTTGCCACGGAAACCGCTCGAGCCTTGGTGAATCATGATCCTCGAGTGCGGCAATGCGGTGCGGCGGCCTTTGGTTCCAGCCATCAACAGCACACTGCCCATGCTCATGGCGATGCCGACGCAGGTGGTGCGAATCGGAGCACGCACGAACTGCATCACGTCATAAATCGCCAGGCCCGCGTAGACCTCGCCGCCGGGGGAGTTGATGAACAATTGAATCTCGCGCTCCGGGTTCTGCGTGTCGAGCAACAACAACTGCGCGACCACGACATTTGCCACCTGCGAATCAATCGCCGTGCCAATGAAAATAATCCGGTCTTTTAAGAGCCTCGAGTAAATGTCGTAACTGCGTTCGCCGCGCCCAGTCTGTTCAATCACGTATGGAATCATGTGTAGGTATTTTCTCCCTCTCGAGCCGTCGCATGCAACTCCGGGCTCACAATTGAAACCAGCTTACCCCGAGACTCAAGAAGCTGAAGGGTCACGGGTCACGGCGGGCAACAGCAAAGGCTCGAGGTGTTGCTTTTTGCAGTAAAAACGGGTCGCAAGTGCGACCCGTTCAGGTGGTGTTCTCGAGTTTTCAGTCTGCTGGGTTTGGATTGATCGCGTTCGGGCTGAGGTTAACTTCTATCGTTCGTTTGACACGCTCAACAGCTTCCCGAACGACATCACCATTGATGATTTCATGCTCGAGGAGGGCGCTGGCAACGTCGTGCATGGCTTGGGCATACTCGCCGAGAATCTTTTTGGTGCGGGTGTAGTTGCGCTCGAGGATGTCTCGGATGTCTTCGTCGATCAGGCGTGCGGTTTCTTCTGAAACTTCGCTGCGGTTGACCAGTTGTTCGCCGAGGAACACCGGCCCGCTCGAGCCGCCCCAAGCGATATTGCGGAAGCGGTCGCCCATGCCCCACTCCAGGACCATGCGTCGGGCGAGATTGATGTTCATTTGGAAATCTCCGGCTGCACCTGCGCCAATCGTGCCGATGAATTCTTCTTCGGCGGCGCGTCCTCCGAAGGCCATGGCGAGGCGGGCTTCGGCCTGTTCTTTGGAAATGTCGAGGGATTCGGTCTCTTCGGTTGGGATGAACATCGTCACGCCACCAGTGCGGCCTCGGGGCACAATCGAAACTTTGGAGGGCTTCATCGCGTGCTCGAGGACTTGTGCAACCACGGCATGTCCAGCTTCGTGATACGCGGTCATGCGTTTGAATTCGGCGGTCAGGACGAGGCTTGGACGCTCCAGACCGAGGGTGATCTTATCGAATGCTCGAGAAAAGTCGGGATCGCCAATTGCGGTTTTGCCGAGTCGTGCAGCCTCGAGTGCGGCTTCGTTGGCCAAGTTTTTGAGGTCTGCGCCGCTCATGCCTGGGGTCATCTTGGCGAGGCCGAGGACATCGACACCGGGTTCGACGGGTTTGTTCTTCAGGTGCACATTCATGATCGCTTCGCGTTCTTTCAGGGTTGGCAGTCCGACGGTCACTTGACGGTCGAAACGGCCCGGACGCAAAAGCGCATGATCCAGGATGTCAGGACGGTTCGTTGCTGCCATGACGATGACGCTGGTCGATTTGTCGAAGCCGTCCATCTCGGTCAGGATCTGATTGAGGGTCTGTTCGCGTTCATCGTGCCCGCCGCCAATGCCTGCGCCACGCTTGCGTCCAATCGAGTCCAACTCGTCGATGAAAATGATTGCGGGGCTGGCTTTGCGTGCATCCTCGAACAAACTGCGAACTCGAGACGCACCGACACCGACGAACATCTCCATGAATTCGGATGCTGAAACCGTGAAGAACGGCACGCCCGCCTCACCTGCGATGGCTCGAGCCAAGAGGGTCTTGCCGGTTCCGGGAGGGCCGACCAAAAGCACGCCCTTGGGGATTTCTGCGCCAATTGCGTGGTACTTGCCGGGGTTTTTGAGGAAATCGACAACTTCGACCAATTCCTTTTTGACTTCCTCGTGACCGGCGACATCCGAAAACGTCGTGTTGACTTTGCGTTCACGACCGTACTGCTTGGCGCGAGACTGCCCGAATTGCATGACCTGTCCCTGTCCACCGCTCGAGCGCATCATGATGAAGTAGAAAAAACCGAGGAACAGCAGGAATGGCAGGAAGTTGATCAGCAGCGGCAACCAGTTGGATGGTGTACGAAACGCATACGTCACACCCTTCTGATTGAGGGTCGTGATCAGGGCGGTGTCTGGCGTGCTCGAGGTTGGCAGTTGCGTTTGGAATTTCGCACTGACTTTCTCTTCACCGCTGGTGGTCGCCACCCGTTCGGGTTGCTTCAGGGTGATGTCCACGATTTCTTCGGCGAAGCTGACGTTATCGATCTTGTTGGAATTCACCAACTGAAGAAAGGTGTTGTACGGAATGGCGCTGCGGTTCGTGCCAGTCGTAGAGAAATTGAGCAGTCCGACGGCGACGACGAGCAGCAGAACGATGATCCAGGGATTGATGCGGTTCAAGAGGGCCTCCAAGCCGTTAAATTAGTTCGGGCGGAAAACAGTGTGTAGACGATACCGTTAATGGTGTCGCCGTGATGGTCTCAGGATACACCGCTCTGGCTGTGAAACATTGTGCGAAGTATTGCAAGTTGCGTCTGGTCGGCTCAAGAAAGTTGTGGGGTCAATACCAAGCTCGAGGATGACGTTAAACCCATGAAGGCAGGGCAATCAAGCCAGTGAATCATCGGCCCCGATCATGGGTTTGATCCAGTCTTGCCACTCGAGATCCGGTTCGAGCATCCCATCGTGACCAACACACGGATTCGACTCGAGATCATGTCAAGCTGAAAAGATGAAACCCGCACTTGAGTCGAAACAAGCCTTCTTTTACGGCTGGGTGATCGTCGCCGTAACTTCGTTGGTGCTGGTGATCACCGCCGGAGCCCGCAGTGCCCCAAGCGTATTCCTGTTGCCGATCCAAGACGAGATGGGTTGGAGCAAATCGACAATTTCGCTCGCCATCGCCTTTGGCTTGGTGTTATTCGGATTGGGCGGCCCGATCTCAGGATTCTTGATGGCCCGTTTCGGTATCAAACCCGTGACACTCTCGAGCCTAATCTTGACGGCGCTCGCCATGGTCCTGTCCGCCAACCTGCATTCCGTAACCGAACTGAACGTTTTTTTCGGACTGCTCTCCGGCATCGGTACGGGATTGGTTGCCAGCGTGCTTGGCGCAACCATTGCGAACCGTTGGTTCCTTGAGCGGCGCGGTTTCGTCACCGGCATTTTTGGCGCGAGCACCAGCGCAGGACAACTGCTGTTCGTGCCCGGATTGCAATTCATGGTCACAAACTTGGGTTGGCGCACCAGCAGCCTCGTGATTGGCGCGATCTCGCTCGCGGTTCTCGTGCCTGTGTTCTTCCTGATGCGTGAGGATCCAAGCGACATGGGTCTCAAACCGCTCGGTGCTCAAGAGGATCAAGTGATTCCCAAAACCACGCCCGAAATTGGCGTGATGGCTCGAGCTTTGCGTCATCAGGATTTTAGGTTGTTGGCCGTGACGTTTTTTATTTGCGGCGTGACCAGCAACGGGCTTGTTGGCGTTCACATGATTCCGCACGCGATTGAGCACGGGATGTTGCCGCAAGTTGCGGCGAACGTTTACGCCTTGATGGGTTTGTTCAATTTCGTCGGCACGATCACCAGCGGCTACCTGACGGACCGTTACGACCCGCGCAAGCTTCTGGCGATGTACTACACCTTTCGTGGCCTGAGCTTGTTCATCCTGCCGTTCGTTCACGATGTCGGCGGCCTGAGCGTCTTCGCAGTCTTGTTCGGACTCGATTACATTGCGACCGTGCCACCGACCGTGGCGCTTGCAGCCGACACTTTTGGGCGACGCAACGTTGGCATGGTCTACGGCTGGATTTTCGCCTCGCATCAACTGGGTGCGGCCCTCGCGGGTTGGTTGGGCGGTGTGGCTCGAGACACGTTCGGAGATTACGTGCTGGCCTTTCTGGTTGCGGGCGGCATCGCCATCGCGGGCGGATTGCTGAGCATGGGCTTGCGGCGCGGTCCGCAAGTGCTCACGGCTGCCGATTGAAGGCTCGAGCAGGGGAGGGGTCAAGTCATGCTGGTCTTCATTGACAACTCAGGACTTGCTCGAGTTCAAAAACATGCCATTGGTCTGAATGTCGGTTATCTGACCGAAAGATGACGATTTGTATGGCAAAATGGTTTCTGCAAAGGTTGATTGTGGTTTCTTTCGAAACCCGAGAAAACGATCAATTCTTGGCAAATCTGCTTTAATCGTGAAAGTGTTGGTGAATGTTGTGAACCTGCAATTGGTTGTGACGGTTTTCCTGTACGTGGGCATGTTCGTTCTGGCTGGACTCGCGTTGCGTTTCGCCAGTGAGTCCCAAGACCTCGGCCTGAGGAAAAAGAGCCGCTGAACTCGAGGTCAGACTCGAGTTCATGCACGACTGCTCAGTGCACGTTTGTGAAGGTTCGAGTCGCCTCAACATCAACCGAATACTCGCCAAGTACACCCATGATTGTGTGACTTCCTGCAACACCTCAAAATCACGCACCAAACGGCGACACTGTGTCACCATGCCAAAGAACGTTCCACCACCCAACGAAGTTTGCTGGCGACCGCCACGCCAAGATCACCGTTGTCGGCCTTCGCCACGAGAGAGAACGTCGAGATGGATTTCATGGATTCAGTCTACGATTCGAGCGGCATGGACACACTCATTCATGTCCGAAACCTGGTCTGAATTCAAAGCCTGTTGCACGGCTGGTAAGCTTGAGCCCATGCGTGGAGCCTGGGCCGAAGACCTCGCGGTGACGCACCTGGAATCCCACGGGCTCGAGGTGCTGGCCCGCAATTACCGCATTCGTGGTGGCGAAATCGACATTGTGATGCGCAATCAGAACGTGATCGTCTTTGTTGAGGTCAAGCAACGATCCAGCACTGCGTTTGGTGGGGCGCTCGAGGCGGTCACGGCACAGAAGATGAACCTGTTGCGCCGTGCAGCCCTGCATTACCTGGTCAAAGAACTGTACTCCGATGATCTGCCGTGCCGGTTTGACCTGCTGCTCGTGCATGGCGATGCGCAAAGCAACCGGCTCGAGTGGTTGCAAAACGCATTCTGATTCTCACAAAACTGCACGATAAACTCGAGCAATGAAAAAGTTCTTGTTGATTGCCGTGGTTGGTTTGATTGGATTGGTTGCCTGCACACCTCAGGAAGTTCCGGCTTTGGATGCCGCCCCCGCCGATGCTGGAGCCTTCGCCCGCATGAAGTTCGCCGCACCACCCGAGAAAGTCTTTCCCGCTTTGCGTGATTCGGTCGAGAACGGCACGGGCGACATGCTCATCACCAACGTTTTTTCAGGCCGTGATGGTGTCGGCGCGTTCTGGCAGAAAATTGCGGGTCAGAGTGCCCGCGTGTACTTCACGATCACCGCTGATGGTGAGAACTCGCTGGTGAAAGTCAGCACCGTGCCCGCTAGAGCCCCCGAAGCGCAATTGCTGGCCCGCAGTTTGAACACCGTTGGCAACGATGTGGTGGATCGGCTCGGTTTGAAGAACTTCAGCCTCGAACCGGATAAATAAGCCTGACCCGATTCGTGCTTCCAAAAAACATGGCTCGAGCCTGGAACACTCAGGCCCGAGTCATGTTTGAGCTTCAAGCATCATTTGGTCGGGGCGAAACGGCCTGCTGAAACACGTCCAGCACTTTTGACTGACCTCGAGCGATGCGTTCGGCAATGGCACGGCCCAAGAGCGCACCAACCACGTTGCCCGTACCGTTGTACGCGCCCAACGCCCAGACTCGAGGGCGGATTTCTTCGGCAATGGGAAGCTGCGTGTCGGTGTAACTGACGTTCGCGGCCCAACGGTGCGTGATCTCGGCATTCACGCCGATGTGTGTGCGCAGGAATTGCTCGAGTTTTTCTTGCACGATCCGGCTCGGTTTGGAATCTTTGGTCCATTCCGCCGTGCCGCCCGCGTCGCGGAAACCACCCACCGTGATGCTGCCATCCTCGAGTTGCTGCCAGTATTCCATGCCCCACCGGGCGTACACGGGCCGCAGGATGCGCACCTCGCGGGTGGGGGCGGTGGCGAGCATTTGCAACCGTGCACTGCGCACGCGCCCGGAAAGCTCGGGCAGGATTTGCTCGAGTTTGCCGTCCACGGCAACGATCACGTGCGAGCAACGCACCGTGCCGCGCGGCGTGATGACCTCGAGCGTGTCACCGAGTTGTTTGATCTCGCTCACCAGTGAATGCTCGAACAATCGGGCTTTGCGTTTGCTTGCCTTTCCCGCCAGAATTCGGCAGCGTTTTAAGGGTTGAAACGCACCATCGGTTGGAATCAGCAGGCCGACACCCTCCTGGCCCTCATACGCCTCGGCGGTGAAGCCATCGTCTTGCAGGGCTTTGAGGTGCAAACTGCAATCCTCGAGTTCATTGCTGGTCAATCCCAAACGCAACGAGCCGACGCGACGCACTGCCTCGGGTGTTTGCATCTGCATTCGGTTGATCTGCTCGACCGTCAGTTTGTACAACGCCTTGGCGACATCGCCACCGACCAACTTGACCAGATCGTGATAAAACGGCGCGAATCCGGCCAGCAAGAACCCGCCGTTGCGTCCAGCCGCACGACCCGCGACCATGCCAGCGTCCAACCCAATCACGCTGCGTTTGTGCTCGAGCAATTCGGTGATCGCCGACAGGCCGCTGCCGCCGAGCCCAATCACGCAGACATCGCACTCGAGGTCGGTATCCAGCGTCGGCAGTCCGACCCAGCTTTCGTCCTCCCAAACGGGAATGTTGTTTGATTTCGTCATGTGTCACTCAATTCCGAAGTACTTGATACCAGATCGTTTTTAAAATGGGTCATATGTTGAATAAAAACCTTCTATTCTTCGAGTTCCTTGCCACAATACCGCCCATTTTAAAAACGATTGAACATAAAGGCTTAAGTCTTGTCCGATTCCAGGATCATCTCGCGTCCAAAAGCGCGTTTGAACAATCCCGATTGTTTGCTCGCTTCGCGCATCTCAACGTGCGGTTCTTCTCGCGCTTGCAAACGAATGCGCACGCTTTTCTTGTCGATCTCGACGCTTAAATCCTTGACCCGACCGGCACGGGAACGCTCGAGAAATTCGGCGAGGCGCAAACACGCCGAAAGGCGCAACAGGCGTTTGTCATCGTCCAACTCGAGCACACTCTTGAACGCGCCCAATTTCGGCTCGCCCTTGCGATGATACTGCGTTAACAGGGCCAAGAGTGCTTGCTCCCGATGCGTGAACCCCGGCAGTGCCGTGTTCGAGATCAAATAGGCGCTGTGTTTGTGATGGTCGTAGTAATTGACCGCCATGCCGATGTCGTGCAAGTGCGCCGCATCATCGAGCAACCTGGCCTCGAACGAACCGTACCCGTGCAAACTCTCGAGCCCTTCAAACAAACGCCGCGAGAGCAAACGAACCTTTTTGGTGTGTTCGAGCGGTTGCGGGTAATGCGCGAACAAATTTTGCACGCTGAAAGAGCGCACATCGGGAATCAAGTGCGGGTCCGGCATGAAATGTCGCCAGAATGCGCCCTCGCGCACGCCCTGCCCGGAAACTTGCAGTTCCTCGAGACCAGCCTCACGCATCACGGTTTGGTACACCAACGCCCCGGCCAGGATCACATCGGCACGGTCTGGGTTGATACCGGAAATGCCCGCACGGTCGTCCGGCTCGAGCTTGATCATCTTCTCGACCAGCTTCTCGAGTGAATACCGTTTGATCGTGAAACCATGCAGCAACTCGACTGGATAGCCGATGTCGCGTTGAATTGCTTTGGCAAGGTTGCGAATCGTGCCGCCCATCGCAATCAACGGGGCGGGTTCCTTGCGTACCTGTTCGAGCAGGTTCCCCATCTCTTTTTTGACGAACGACTCGAGTTTGCCAATTCCCTTGTCGCTCGTTTTCGTGCCCTTCAAGAACATTTCGGTCAACCGCACACCACCCAACGGAAACGCCTGACCGCGCACCCAACGCCGACCCTCGAGCCGTGAGAGTTGGGCGCTGCCGCCACCCAAATCCATCACCCAGGCGTCGCCGAGATCAAAACTGTTCGCCACGGCCAGCGCACCATATTGCGCCTCCTCCTCGCCGGAAAGCACGTGAAACTCGAGCGGCAAGCCTTTAAGCCGCGCAAAAAAACCGGACTGATTCGCCGCCTCACGCACGGCGCTGGTGGCAATCACCTCGAGCCGCACGAGGTTGGTGGCCTGCGCGTAATCGGCGTACATCCGCAAGGCACTCACCGCCCGGTCGATTGCGGCGGGCTCGAGTTTGCCTGTTGCGGCAAAACCCTCACCGAGCCGCACGGGTTCGCGCACCTCATCGGTCAGGCGATACCAAGCGCCGGGTTCGTAATCGTAGACGACCAGACGCGCACTGCCCGAACCCATGTCCACGATGCCGATGCGTTTCACACCGCAGTCTACCCGGTCGGCGGGAAAGTGATTTGGAGTCCGCGATCCGGGTTTCAGGTCAGGGTTCGAGGAGCAGGGGAGACGTGAGGTCGTATCGACCACAATTTGGCCTCGAGCCATTGATTTGCCGAGAATAGAAATTGTGCCTGACCAGGAGATGCAGTCAGGCACAATTTGGGTTGAATCTCGAGCGGTCAATTGAAGTTCAGTCCAGCAGCCAATTCAAGAAGATCGGGAAGCTCAAAATCAGCATCGAAACGATCATCACCGAATTCAACAGCAAAATGTTGTCCGAAGCGATGGGCAAACGGGTCATCATCATGGCGTTCTCGGCGTTGAAACGCGCGGCGGCCATGCCCACATAGTGCATGATTGGAATTGCGGAACCCACGACGCTGGCGGTAATCAGGCCACGACCTTTGAGCCTCGAGAATTGCTTGGCGGTCATGATCCACAAGCCCAGGCTCGAGATCGAAACGGCGACCACGACCGAAACGGCGAACATGATCGGGTCGAAGCCCAGACCAGCCTCCATGCGCATGGCGAACATGCCGGTGTAATGCATCGCGCCGATGCCCGCCCCGAGGAGTGTGCCACCCAGCAGAATCTGTTGCATCTTGACGTTCTCTTGTCCGATCACACCAATGGCAATCCAACCGGCGAAGAAGGCGAAAACCACGGACAGGATGGTGATGGCCGGATCGTAAGCCACCAGGATTGGCATCTTCAGTGCGGTCATGCCGATGAAGTGCATGGCCCAGACACCGAAACCGAAGGCGGCGGCCCCGCCGAATTGCCAGATTTGGCGTTCACGGCCAGTGGTGCGTTTTAAACGGTGCGCGATGCCGACGGCGGCGTAGGCGGCGACGATGGCGACCACCCAGGAAAGTGTGACGAGGATCGGGTCGTAAGCGGTGTTCATTTGATGGTTCATGATCGGGTCCCTTCTTGAGCAGTGTGGCTTGGGCAGTGTGGCTTGAGCAGTGTGTTCTGAGGCTCGAATCAGCGGCGGCGGCGCAAACGCTCGAGGGCGGCACGCAAGCTCAGGCGCATCCGTTCGAGGGCTTCGGCCAGATCGCCGAGTTCATCGTTGGATTTCTTTTCGACTGGCACGTCAAACTCGCCAAGGCTGATCGTGTCTGCGGCTTCGGTCAGACGGATGATTGATTTCGAGATGCTGCGCGAGAAGATCAGGGCAAGACCGGCGGCGGAGACCAGCACCAATCCGATCAGCGCAGACATCAGGCCGAGTTGCTGCCAGATGATCGATTGGGCTCGAGCGGTGGAGTACCCGAACGAAACATCGAAAACCTTTTTGTCGGTCGCGCCTGGTGCTTTGAACTCGCCGAGTGGATCGGCAAACTGCATCGTGCGCTTGCCAATGCTGTCCTCGAAGACTTGGGCTTTGAAAATCTCGAGTGAACCCTCAACAATGCCTGGGGTTTGCCAGTGTGGTTTTTGCAATTGAAATTCCGGGGTCGCTTTGAACGTGTTGAACGCCTGTGCGCCCTGAACGTCGGTACTGATTTCTTTGCTGATGAACATGCTTTGTTTGGGATCGTTCGGAATTACCAGATCGACGAAGGCGATGTCACCACCGCTGGTTTGTACTGCCCCGCGCAAGTGCAGGTTGTTGCGCAAGGTTTCGGCGGGTTGCAAATCCACCACCAGCGCCGAAGCGAGTTGTTGCGCCCGCGATTGATCCAGTTCGCTCAGGCCACGCGGCACGTTGATGGCCAGAAGCGAAAGGGCGCTCAGACCGATGAACAAGACCGGCACGAGCGAGGAGGCCACGAGTTTGGTGCGCAGGCTGGTGCGGACAATCGGCTCGAGGGCGGCTTCCTCTTCGTATTCTGTTTCTTCAGCGTCGCTGTGGTCTCCGGGTGCGGAGATGGCGGTCATGGACGGGTACGTTGCCACCGTGCTGCTCGAACCCAGGCTGCTCGAACCCAGGCTGCTCGAACCCAGGCTGCTCGAGCCCATCGGGGCCAATGGAGCCATCGGGGTCATGGGCATCATCGCTGCGCCATTGAAGCTCGAGCCCATGGTGAGCGGCTCGAGTGACATCGGTAGGCTGCCAGCGCTGAGGGCTTGCGTGGGCGGGTTGCTGTTGGCTGGGAAGATTTCGACCGGCACACCGACGCGAATGAAGCTGTTGGCGATCTCTTCGACGCGATCACGGTCCATCGGTTTGATCAATGGTCCGGGGAAACGGTTGAGGACATCGATGGCCTTTTGCGTGGTGATGTTGAGTTCTTGTGCCAACTTCTGCGCGGTTTCTTGCAGGGAGGCTTCGTCGGACAGGCGGTAGATCATCTTCATTACGAACAGGTCAGCGGACTCTGTTTTCATCTTTGCTCCTTTTTCTCCAAATCAATTTTGGTTTTAGATCAATCTGAATTGCTTTAAGACTTGGTTGATGGCGTTCGCGTAGACGGTCTGACGTTCGGGCGGCATTTGCGCCTGAATCCGGGTCAAGAACTCTCGAATCGCAGCGCTGGGCAATGCTTCGAGATCAACGCCGAGGTCGTCACCCACGTCATCGATCACGAACGAACCCATCGGGCCGCAGATTTGCACCACGACTTTGCGGACCGCCTCAACCAGACCTTCCGGCGCGTTGCTGACCCGTTGGATCACCTGCACCAAACCGTTTTGCAACATCGATTCCAACTCGAGGATCACGGTGCGTTCGTTGAGTTGTAACGCCTGCGCGATCTCACTGACGGTGTGCTGACCATCCATGCGTGGCATCAACATCCAGGCGGTGCGGCTCAGTTGTACCGAGACACCATCTTTGGGTGTTTGCAACGTTGGCACGGAACCGCCGGTGATGCTGGCTTGTGCGGGTTTCGATTCGCGGGTGTCCAAGGTGTCGCGTTCGACCATCGCCGACATCAACAGGCTCGAGAGCGACTTACTGATGCGGTGCATGGCGGGCAGATTGCCGATAGTAACCGTCATTTGCACAAACTCGAATTGACCATTCGGGAAGGCCAGGAGTTCGGCTATCGCCGTCTCGCCGCCCAAGGCTTCGCAGTTTGCGGCGACGACATTGCCATCAAAGAACACGACGTTGGCCATGCGTGAGCCTGAGCGCAGGGTGAGCCGTCCTTCGCGGTTGGAGGCCGCCAAGTATTGGATCGTGTGTGGCAGTGTGTCACGCTCAAACGTTCCCTGTAGGCTGTTGGTTCCGGTCATGAGATCCTTCGACCTCCCGGCAGCAGCCGTTCCAGGCTGGCATGAGGATGGCTGTGGGCCAGATCGACCAGTTTGAGGTTGATCAACACCTGTTCGAGCGAAATCCCGAGCGAGGACAGGGTGTGGACGAACCCCGCTGTCAGCGCCTCGAGCAAACCATCAGACGAATCGGTGTGCAGACTCAGCGAACCATCGTTCCAGGTCAAGTCCGCACCGAACGGATCGAGCAACGGGTGCTCATCGCAGAGGGCGACCCCGGCGGCACGCCAAGCCCGATCAAAATTGCTGATGCCGTGCTGTTGCGCCAAGGTGCGGGTACGGCGCATCAGATCGCTCCAACCTTCCAGGATCAAACGCGGGTCAATGCTGGTCGGTGCGGTTCCTGCCGGTGCAGCCTCGGGTTGTGGTGCGCTCGGACTCGAGGCAGGCACCATTGGCCGTGTGGGTTCTTTGGTCTGGTAGAGCACCCCACGAACCTCGCCGGAACCCAGGCTGCGGATCAACAACTCGAGCGTGACGGGTTGTTCCGGGTTGTGCCCCTCGGTGATCAGTTGTGCATGAATGATGCGGCCCTCATCCATAAACACTTGCGCTTTGGCCCCCAATGAGAGCAGGTGCAACACGCCGCTTGAACCGGATTCGGTCAAGAGGTTCAACGTCTGCTCGAGTCCCATCTGCTGGATCGCTCGACCGTAATCCGAGGGTTGCGCCGTGCTGAAACCCGTGGCAACCCGCGCAAGCGTCGGCTCGAGTTGGTACAGGCTGACCGTGGCTTCCAGGTTGGCGAGGTCCTCGAACTGACGGACCCGGGTCCCCACACCCGCCGTCAACAGGATCGCGGAACGCACGCCATCCACATACAGGACTTGTGCACCGTCTGAGCCAGTCACGAACTCGACCACGCCATGAAAACGGTTTCTTCTGGAAATATCCTCCTCGAGACGTGAGAGGTGAATCATGCCACTGAAGAGGTCTTTGAATAGGGCTTGGGTTCTGGGCAGATAGAGTGCGAGAGCGGTGTGTAATTCAAGGGTTTGTGTTCCCATCAATACCTCCAATTTGAGTTACTGTACTTATGTATGACTTTCAATTCACTTACTCACAGTGAAGCGAACAATCCCTGACGTGGTTGGCGTGAGGGTTCACCTGCTGGAAGTTTTGAATTTGGGCTTAGACTTTCAGGTTTCGCGGGTTAGGCTGTGCTTGATCGGCAACGCTTTACAGTCCGCGCACCACTTGGAGGCACAGTCATGACAGAGATGAAATTTGGCATTTTGGGTGCGGCCCGCATCGCAGCCGGAGCGCTGATCCCGGCGATCAAAAAGGCAAGCAATGCGCAGGTCGAAGCGGTTGCGGCTCGAGATGCGGGCAGGGCAGCGGCCTATGCCAGCGAGCACGGCATTCCCAAGTCCTACGGCAGTTACGACGAGATGCTGGCCGATCCCGAGATCGACGCGATCTACAACCCTTTGCCGAACAGCGAGCACATGCCGCTTTCAATCCGGGCGCTCGAGGCGGGCAAGCACGTGATCTGCGAGAAACCATTCACCATGAATGCCGCCGAAGCCGTGCAACTCGAGGAGGTCAGCCGACGCACCGGCAGGCAGGTCATGGAAGCGTTCATGTGGCGCTTTCACCCGCAGGTCCAACAGGTCAAAGATGCGATCTCGAGCGGACAGATCGGTAATGTGCGTCTCTTGCGCTCGAGCTTTTCGTTCACGATGGGCAACCAAGAGGACATCCGCATGGTCAAATCCTTGGGTGGTGGAGCCCTGTACGACATCGGCACATACTGCGTTTCTGGCTTCCGCACCTTCATGGGCCGCGAACCGGTCAGCGTGTTCGCCCAACAAAACCTGACCCCCTCGAGCCACATTGCCGGTGGCGGCATCGACGAGGACATGACCGGTGTCCTCGACTTCGGTGATGGCGTGCGGGCGATCTTCGACTGCTCATTCGCCCAACCGTTCGTGCAACGCCTCGAGATCGTGGGCAGCAGCGGTTCGATCACGCTGCTCGACCCGTGGGTTCCGGGCCGCGACAAGAACGGCAAAGACCAGGGTCATGGCGGGGCCGCACCGAACCTCCTCCTCAATGGCCAGGACTTCCCCAGCACTGCTGCCGACCAGTACCAACTGATGGTCGAACACTTCGTGCGGGCCGCTCGAGGAGAGGAGGCCCTGCGCTTTCCGGTCTCCGATTCGATCAAGCAGATGAAAGTGCTGGATGCGTTGTTCGCCTCGGCGGGTGGTGCGGGGGTTGTGAAGCTCTACAGTGGCTTCGGCAATGGTTGAGAATTCCAAAAGCAAAATTCGTCAATTGTTGCCGATGTCTTTCTTGTCGAAATCTTATCGTGTGAAACACGTGCATCACGTCCTGAGTGTGTTACACGATGCACGATCCAAGTTTCGACCTGGTGGGCCACTGTTTGTCACCCGTATCACTCGGGGATTTCTTGAGAAAAAGGCATTCTCAAGAAATCCCGAAATGGCTGTAAATAAGCAATGAGCGTCGTGCGAAGCACGCATATAAGCAATAAAGGAAATGCGAGGCACGCATATAAGCAATGAAGGAAATGCGAAGGCTCGAGCTTTTGGGATGGTCCCGGCCTGAGCTTTTCGTTTGGGTTGTTGTGGTGTTTCAGCAACCCGCATTCGAGATTCGCCAGCCTTGACCATCGATCACCACGAACTCACCAGCGATGCGCAGGTTCATACGGGTTTGCAATCCAGATTCATCGGTCAGGGTCAGGATTGCACCGTTCTGGTTTGCGTACTCGAGCGTCCAACGGCCCTGCGAGCTTTGACTGCTGCCCTCTGACAGGCTCGAGTCTGAAACGCTGATGGAAATGCTCGAGGTGCGATTGTACTCGAACGCCTGGTTGCTGCACAAAACCATGCGCGTATCGCTGCTCGTGCTTCCCAGGCCGTTCTGACTGTTTGATGATGTCCCAGCCGAACGCACCAACAACTTCCCAGTCAGCAATTGCGTCCAATCCTTGCGTGCCTTCGCGTCACCGTTTCCGGCCAGACTTTTGCCAAATCTCGTGTTCGCTCGCACAGAAGCAATCAAACCGGAGATCCCGGATTCATTCCCCTGCGTGCCAAACGCAATCACCAGCAGGCTCGAGTTGCCGCCGCTCAGGACCGTAGTTTGACCGACGATGCCGCGCTCGAGGTCGGCGGTTTGCACGCTCAAGTTTCTTGAGATTGAGGTTGGCTGCAAGTGGATCTCGCCAATCGGCAAAGGTTGCATCAAAAAGTTCTGGTACGACTGCGCATCGACCCCGTACTGAAAGAGCATCAAGAATGCAATGTTGCCATCCGCCGATCCGCCACCCAAAACCTGCTGACCGTCCTGTTCGTTGTACCCCGCTGTGATCCCATTTGGAATCCGGGTGCTGATCCCGAAATACGTGCTTTTGACGCTCGAGCCAGCCGTGTATTGTGCTCCGGCTTGAAGTTCTGTTTGCGCGAGGCTTGTATTTAAAATAAGGGCGAAAAGTACAGTCAGCAGCGTGATTGCTTTCTTCATGGGGCCTCCTCGTGGCTGTCGGAAGTATCCGTCCAGCTTGGTCACGCGCCGGTTACGCGATCACGAGATGTGGGCGGTAGACTCGAGCCATGCCCTTGACCACCGTTCAAAATGACTTTTGGAAACTGATTGTCTCGCCAGAATTTGGGGCCAGCCCTTATGCACTCGAGCACAAGATAAATGGCAATTGGGTGGCGATCATGCGGCCCAGCCTGCCCGGTTCGCTCGAGGCTGGAAAGTCTACGGACTTCTCGAGTTACACCCTCGCACCATACTCGAACCGGATTCGTGATGGTGGGTTCGAGTTTCGGGGCCGCAAGCATCAACTGCGCCCGAACTGGCCGGACGGTCAAACCATTCACGGCGACGTTCACGGCGAATCTTGGCGAGTCACGCAACCAGACTCGAGCATGTTGAGGTGCGAGATCGACTCGGGAGAGATTTCGAAGCTGAATTTTCCATTCCCCTATCGTCTGCGCTGCCAGTACAAACTCGAGGGCGAAAAATTCCTCACCACGCTCGAGCTAACCAACACTGGTAGCGAAATCATGCCCGCCGGATTCGGTATTCACCCGTACTTTCAACGCCGAATCCCAGGTTCGACCAGCGATTGCACCCTCGAGTTTCAAGCGAGCGGCTGGTATCAGGCCAGCAACCCGAAAGATCCGATCCCGGATGCCGCCGCCGGACCAATCCCCAGCGACAAGAATTTCTCGCGGGCTCGGGCCATCAACGATCAATTCATTGACGGGGTTTACAACGGCTTCACAGGTTCGGCCACGCTCGTATGGCCCGGTTCGGGGTATCAAATGAGACTCGAGGCCGATCCAATCTTCTCGCATTTCGTGGTCTTCACCGCACCGGATGGAACCCTCGCACTCGAGCCAGTGTCCAACGCCACAGATGGCTTCAGTCTTCACGCCCGAGGCGTAGCGAATGTTGGTGTATGCGAACTTGAGCCGGGAGAAACCATGCGCGGCTCAATCATCTTGCACCTCGAGCAATTCAGTATGTGACGTATTCGATCTTGTGCGTGCCATCGTTCCACAAATCCACAATCGCGTAACCTGGTTTCGTTTCCTGATAATTGCCACGCCACCAATTCCCACAGACCGCGCCATTGCAGGCATACGTCACACCGTTATACTCGAGCGAATCGCGCAGGTGAATGTGTCCGCTCAGGCAGAGTTTGACGTTCGGGTGTTTCAAGAACAAGTCTTTGATTCGTCGCGCATCGCTGTGCATCCAAGCCCCAGGCACCAGCCAATCGCCAGACTTTTCGTTGTCGCCATCGAAGTACGCGCAGGCCGCCAAGATCGGAATGTGTGAGAGCACCAGCACCGGCTTGGATTTCGGCACGGCTTTCAAATCCGCCTCGAGCCATTTGAATTGCGCCTCGTCCAACCTCGCGGTGTAACCGTGCGAATCTTTCGTTTCGAGGTTCGTGCTGTCCAAGACCACGAAATGCCATGCGCCCTGATCGAAACTGGAAAAAGGTTTGCTCAGCCCGAGTTGCTGCAACGCCCACGTTTTGCCTTTGAGTGGATCACTGCCGCTGCCCGGTCCAGTCCAGCAATCATGATTGCCAATCGCATGGTAAATCGGTGTGTGAAGCTTCTCGAGCGTGCGTTTGAACGCCGCCCATTGCATGGCCACATCGCCTTTGCTCGTGCGCAACGCATCCATGATTGCGTCACCACCCTGCAAGATCAAATCCGGTTTGCGGGCCAAAGATTGCGCTGCCTCGAGCGCCTTTGAGAATCCAGTCTCGGCATTCACACCCAAAGCACCGTCTGGCATCACGTGCATGTCCGTCAAATGCGCGATGCGCAAATCTGGTGCGCGTTCGCTCGAGGGTTGTGCCAGTACTTCGGGGCTCACGCCCGCAACGATTGCGCCCGCCGAGACGACACCGGCTCCCTGAATAAACTGTCTGCGGTTTAACATGCACAGTTCTACCGCAAGTTTGTCATGAATACCCACGACTCGAGATCACAGGCCCGAGTCACTGCGGCATCTTGAAATCGGCATCGGTCAATGCAACATTCACATCCACATCTTTGACCTCGAGATTCGCAGCGGCAATGCCGGGAATTTGGCTCGAGCGAATCGTTGCAGCCACCGGAATTTTCACGCCCGCCACAGTCTTGTACTTGTTGTAAATCAAACTGAACTCGCTTTTCTGATCCGCTTTTTCACCCTGATATTTGGCCCGCTCGAGCGCGATTGAACCGCCCGGCGCGAGAATGTAGGTCACTTCGTACTGCTTTCCAGTTCGCACGATGGCTTTGCCACGCACGCCCTCAATCTCGAGGTTGTCGCTGGCTGTGACCTTTTCATCCTCGAGTTTTCCAAGCGCCAACAACCCGAGCACACCCGATTTGAAGGGCATCGAGAAAGTGAATTCCTCCCCCGGCTTGCGGGCGTTCTTCTCGTTTTTGCTTCCATTCTTTTTGGACCAGGAAACCGTGCCCTCTTGCGTGAGTTGGACAATTGACTCAAGCGTTCCATTGTTGAAAAACTCGAGCCGTCCGCGTTCGCCGACATAATCGACGGTCGCTTTGATGCGAAAGTTGTACACGCCCACGCCCAAAATCGTGGCGTTCATCGAAAAATCTTCGCGGTACGTTTTCAAGTTCTCGAGCGCCTGCCCACCGTGGGCCTCGATGGATTTTTCACGCAGGGCATTCGCTGCTGGTGCAAGCGTACTCGCCGCCAACGCAGTGGAGGCCGTCAGGACAAACGAAAACAGAATGGCTCGGGCCGAAATCATGTTTGGATTCTACGGGCCGGTTTGATGAGTCTGGGGAGAGGGACTAAAACATAGAGAAACGAGGAAAGAGGAAAGTAACACCCCAATGCTCGAGGGGTTTCGGGTTTACTTTTCTCTTTCCTCTTCTGTGACTTTTCTTTGCCTTTAAGAACTCGCGCTGGTGTAACTGCGCAATCCGAAGCGCCAAAACCATCTCGAGATCGCCAGCAACAAGACTGCGAAACCGATGGCGAAGCCCACGCTCGACAGGTTAACGCGACCCAGCAATGCCTCGGCTGGAACGGTGGTGATGAAGGCCACAGGAATAAAAAACGTGAACATGAGCCGCACCCAACCCGGATAAACCGTGATCGGGAATTGGCTGGCCTGATAGAAGCCCCAGAACAACTCGAGCGTATTTTCGACCCGCACGAACCAGAAGGCAATCGTCGAAAGCATGAAGCAAATCGAGTAGACGATGGCGAGCGCGGCAATCAGCAACGCCAGTGCCAGCAAGATGTTCAAGGCATTTACCGACTCGAGCTTGATTAATCCGTAGGCAATGAATCCAATGCCGATCAGCATTTCGGGAATTTGAAAAATGTTGATCTCGCGGGTGCTGACCAGAAATTGTGAATCGAGCGGTTTGAGCAATGTGAAGTCCATGCTTCCCGTTCGCACCGATTCACCGATGCGGCGCAAGTTCGGAAAGATGCCGACACCGGTTGCGCCGCCGATCAGTGTGAAAATCCCAACCAGCACCAGCGCCTCGTCTCGAGACCAGCCACCCAATCCCTTGCCATCGCCGAACAGGATCGACAATCCCAGTACGCCCGCCACGGCCCGCACGATGCTCTCGAGGATGTTGACCACGAAGTTTGCGCGGTACTCGAGTTTTGCGGCGACGCTGGCCCCGGCAAAAATGCCGATCAGTTTCAGATACCGTCCAAGCTTCATGCGCCAACCGCCCCGTATTTTTTCAAGCCCGCCTTCCACAGCACGTGCCGCAGGGCGACGAAAGCGAGAATCCAGATCAGTTGAATGCCAATCACTCGAGCGATCTCGGGCCAGGGAATCGTGCCGGTCAATATTTTCACCGGGTAGTACACGACCCACGGGAACGGGGTCCAATCTATTCCCGCCCGCAACCAGGCGGGATAAAACTCGAGCGGTGCAAACCCACCACCGAGCATCACGCCAAGAATCCAATAGAACTCATCCAGGGCGGTGGCACTCTCGAGCCAGAAGCACATCAGGCCGATGCAGTACGCGATCAGGAAGCGCACCAGAAAGCCCAATGTGATCGCCAAGAAAAATGCGAGTGCGTGCCAAACGCTGAGGGTCAGCACCGTGCCCGCAACCATGAACGTTCCGAGGATCACGAAGGCCAGCACGATTGGGCCGCGCACGAAGCGTTCGGTAACGTGACGCGCCAGGTGCTCCCAGAACGGATCGAGTGGACGAAGAAGTTTGATGCTGAGGTTCCCCTGGCGAATCTCGAAGTCCATCTCCCAGGCGACCCAGGCCACCGTCATCTGCTGTGCGAGCCAAGTCGCCAGGAAGTATGCGGCGAAAGTCTCGGGTTTGAAGCCCTGCAAGTTGCCGCCGTTCGCCTGAGCCTTGCCGATCCAGACCGCCATCATGATCAGTGGCAGCGAGCCAACCAGCATCCAGATCACCAGTTCGGCCCGGTACGCGGTCATGTGCGCGAACCAGGCGTTGAACATCGCACGGCATTTGCGCCAAGTGCGCGTCAGAACCCCGGCTCGAGGTGCGCTGTGTTCTCGAGCGAGGCTCATGCGATCACTTCCTCGAGCTTCTTTTCGCTTTCGGGCTTGCTCGAGTTGGCGAAGACTTGCCCGATCACCTCTTCAATCGGTGGATCTTCAATGGTTACGTCCAAGACTGGAAGTTCGGCCAACAATCTTGCGGTGACTCGAGAGACATCCACCCTGGGAACCAGCATTTCAACGTTCAAACCATCAATCGATTTGATCTCGCTGTACTGCCCAAGCATGTCTTTGGAAACCACATGCTCGAGTTGCAGTTTCACAATCTTGTTGGCGCTCATGCGTTCGACCAGGCTCGAGAGGTCGCCATCGAAAATAATCTTCCCTTTGTCAATCACGATGATGCGTTTGCAGAGTGCGGTCACGTCGGCCATGTAGTGGCTGGTCAGAATCACGGTGGCGTTGTTTTTCTGGTTGTATTCAGAGACGAATTCGCGGATTCGCACCTGCATGTTGACATCCAAACCAATCGTCGGTTCGTCCAAAAACAAGACCTTGGGTTTGTGCAAGAGTGCCGCCGCCAGTTCACACTTCATGCGTTCGCCCAAGGACAATTTGCGAACCTGTTTTTTCAGAATTTCGTCCAACTTGAGCATCGCCGTGAATTCGCCCATCGTCGCTTTGAATTCGGGGTCTTCGATCTCGTAGATCGCTTGATTGACCAGAAAGCTGTCCATCGCGGGCAAATCCCAGATCAATTGTTGTTTTTGGCCCATGACCAGCGTGATTGCCTTCAAGAAGCTGGCGCGACGCTCAAACGGCGTGTACCCCAAAACTCTGGCCGTGCCACCGGTTGGATGGAGCAGACCCGAAAGCATTTTCAGCGTGGTCGTTTTGCCCGCGCCGTTCGGACCCAGGAAACCCACCACTTCTCCAGGCTCGAGCTTGAAACTCACACCATCGACGGCTTTGACCGTTTTGGTTTTGCGGCTG
>JANOWZ010000433.1:0-8480 GCA_031418155.1 Deinococcales bacterium | reverse complement strand
TTTGGTGGCGGTGGCAGCCTCTTCGGTTTGTTCCCAATGAGCCTGTGGCTCGCCATCGGATTCATGGTCACTGGCCTGATCCTTTGGTACGCCTCAACGGGTGATGAGTTAATTCACACGTACTCGCTGGTGATTGGTTTGCTGTACGGCGTTCTGGCCGCAATCGGTCTGTTCGTGCGTGACTTCAACCTCTTTGGCATCCTGCCAATCGAAGGTTGGAACATCGCCTTGTTCATCGCGCTCGGCGTGGTGATGCTCTACGATTGGATCAGCACACCAACCTCAAGGCCGATTTCCGGCACGCATTAACGCTCAAGTTCGCGCCCCGATGCTTGGGGCGCGAACCGTTCAATTCAAATCTTTCCTGTCAGGGAAAAATGCAGGGCGAAATCTGAGGCCCCCAAAGCAACCTGGAACGAATACGTTTCAACTGCTCGAGCATTCAGGTGCTTCAGTTCGACTCGCAGAAACGCAGAGGTGAGGAATGAGCACGAATACGATCAAAACCGAAGAATTCAAAATGCACGGCGAGACCTTGGTCAGTCGCCTCAAAGAACTCTTCCACGAAGGCAACATCCGTCGAATCACGATCAAAAACGAGGACGATCACACATTGATAGAAATCCCATTAACCGTGGGTGTGGTCGGCGCGTTGCTGCTGCCGGTCTGGGCGGCCATCGGTGCGATAGCGGCACTGGCAGCAAACTTAACCATCATCGTTGAACGCACCGAGGAAATTCCCGTTGCGAAACCTGATGCGCCTTCTGCGGGCAACTCGAGTTCCGTCTGAGCCAAAGGCGTGGCCTCCCGAACTCAACCGGGAGGCCACGTGTTCAAGACTCAAGGTTGGTTCTGGCTCGGGCATTTAACGTGCCGAGATCGCATTTTCGGACACCGGTTTGCTCGAGTTTGTTTTGGTCGAATCGTTGGACCGCACTGCGACACCACGAACAATCAGCACGGGGGCCGAGGCGTGATGCGAGACGTTTTCGGCAACGCTGCCCAAAAGCAAGCGATCCATGCCGCTTCGTCCGTGCGTTCCCAAAACGATCAGGTCGGCTTTGAGTTCGTTCGCCGTCTTGACGATCACATCGCCGATGCGTTCACCGTTGGCAGGAATCCTCGAAGCGTGAACGCCGACGGCTTTGGGTGGATTTCCCTCGAGTCGTGCAAGTGCCGCCGCAAGAATTGCTTGACTTTCAGCCTCGAGTTCTTGCTGGTATTGCTCAAAGTTGATCATCGGCGAGTACTCGTAAGCAGTGTACGAGTACACCGCCGGGATGTCCGGGGTGACGTTGATCACCTCAAGGCCCGCGCCAAGTGCTGCCGCCAAATCGTTCGCGGTGGAAAGTGCGAGGTCGCTCTGTGGACTGCCATCGACCGCCACGAGAATACGCTCGAGCCGGAATGGAGGGCTTGAATGCTCGAAGTCACGCAACAGCATCACTGGGACACTGGCTTGACGGCTGACCCGTTCGGCCACACTGCCCAAGAGCAATCGTCCGAGCCCTTCTCGTCCGTGCGTGCCCATGACGATCAGGTCACAACCGGTCTCCTGGCCAGCCTCGAGAATGCCATCGCCGACGCTGAGGTAACGACCTTCGGCGAGCCGCGTTTCGAAGGTCACACCGAGCGCTTTGGCGCGATCACTTGACGGGCCGAGCGTGCGGTGCCCATCTTTGATCGTGGCATACTCGATCAGGGCGTTGGTCAGAACGACCCGAGCCCTCAACCGTCTTGCGATCTCGAGACCGAACCCTGCGCCGCGTTCACCACAGGCGGAACCATCAACGGGAATCAGAATCTTCTGGAACATGGTTGCCCTCGCTTTCGTGATCGAAGTCTCGATCTCGAGCATTACCGGGGCATTACGGATGTGTAAGTGACACCTGTTGTGATGGCACAAACAAATGCGAAATGACCATCAAGATTGCCCGAGAATAACCAGATTGAAACTTCGAGCGCGTCAGGTTGTTCAACGCTCTGACCGCAGTGTCTCACCCAACGCCCGTCGCCAACGGTCAGCAAACTGATTTGGTTCTCGAACCCGCACGGGAATGATCTGCACGGGAATCTCCGACGAACCCGCGACGGCTTGCGCCACCGAACCCAACACGAGCCGTTCAGCACCTTGACGGCCATGCGTTCCAATTACGATCAGGTCGGCCTGCTCATCACGGGCGACCTCGAGAATCCGTTCGGCAATACTCCTTCCATCAACGGTGGTCAGGCGAAGAACCGGCTGGAATCGTGCAGACCGTGCCATCCGCTCGAGCAACTGCTGCGCCACCGTTCGGCCCTCCTCGAGTTCGGCCTCCTCATCGGTCAGGACATGCACGAACACCAATTTGCACCCGAGCAACCTCGAGAGTTGAACGGCGGTTTCGGCAGCCCGTTCGCTGCAAGGACAATCTGAGACCGGAATCAGGATGCGCTGGAACATCAGCGAACCACCTGGTTGTTTGGGTTCAGCAGCGGAAAGTCTTTGCTTAAGCTTCCCCGTCGCTGTGACCTGGGTTGCGTCTTTTGAGCGCATAATGGCTTATCTTGAGGCACAACCATTACACTCGCATTACGGCGGAAAATTGCGTGCTGTACAACACGGTAATGCTTTTGTAATGCCCGGACTCGAGACTGAACAGGCAGAATCTCGATGGATCGGAGGCAAACGGCATGAGCACACCATCCAAAACCCAAACTGTCCGAGCGACCTTGCAGGTGCATTCGCTCGGACGGGCCGAAGTGCTCGTTGATGACCTGCCCGCCGATTGGCACGCGCAGGCCGCCAAAGAACTGTTTTTCTTTCTGCTTTCGCACCCGGAAGGCTCGAGCAAGGACGAGATTTTCGAGCGACTCTGGGGCCTCGAGTCCGACCCGGCCAGCAACAATCGTTTTCGCGTCACGGTGCATCGTGTGCGCACCGCACTTGGTCGCAACGATGCGATCATCGAAGAGTACGGACGGTATCGACTCTCGAACGACGTGCTTTCGAGCACTGACATCCACGAGTTGTACTCGGTGCTCGAGCGGGCCAACCATGCCAGCGATCCGAGCGAACGCCGCCAGAACTATCAACGTGCGTTGAGCCTGTACGTGGGCGATTACCTGCTGGGTGACAACGCCGACTGGGCGCTCGAGGCTCGAGAGGAGCACAAGGCGGCATATGTGCGGGCGGCGCTCGAGTTGTCGTTGTTGCATTGCGACCAGGGTTCTTGCGAGTCGGCGGTCGGTGCGCTGGTGCGGGCATTGCGGGCCGATCCGTTCATTGGCGAGAACTACCATCAAAAATTGATGACCTGCCTGAGTGTGGTCGAAGGCAAGTACGCCTCGATAGAGCATTACCGGCGTTTCCTGGCCTTCTTGCGCGAAGAACTCGAGGATTCGCCGATGCAAGAAACCCGTGACCTGGCCGAACGCATCAAAGGTGGCGAAAGCATCTGCAAACGCAAGGTCGGACCGGACGAGGGCACGGGTTGGACCACCAATTGTCCCCTCACTGTTGATGGCTCTTGCCCTGGCGTATTCGGTGAATTGATCAAACTCGCCTGAAGCAAAAACGCAAAAAGTGTGCGAGGCTCGAGTCATTTGCAATGACTCGAGCCTCAAGTGATTTGGTTGTTTGAGGATTTTAGGCATGGGTGTTTGGAGTGCTCGAAATTTTCAACTCAAGAGGGTGAGCAGCAATTGCGCAATCACGATTTTCGTGATCGTTGCCACCGGGTACACGGTTGCATAACCGACGTTCGGTAAATCATTTCCAGCCCGTTCACTGGCGAATCCAAGCACCGCCGGTTGCGTTTGCAATCCGGCCAAGAGGCCCGTCAGCAATGGAAATGGGATCTTGAGGATGGAATAACCGATCCACAACGTCGTCATGGCGATGATCGTCGTCACGAGAATGCCAGCGAGGAACAGTGCCAGTCCACCGCCACTCGAGAGTGTGCTGGCGAAGGCGTAACCGCTGCGCGTGCCTACACCCGCGAGAAAGAGGATCAGGCCAAGTTGTCGCAAGGTCAGGTTCGCGCCGTGCGGCAATTGCCAAAGGATCGGTCCGGTTCGTCCGAGCGCACCAAGGATCAAACCAACGATCAATGGGCCGCCAGCAAAACCAAGTTTGAAACTCGCACCACCAGGCAATGGAATCGGCACGCTGCCAATCAACAACCCGAGCGCGATACCGATCCCGAAGGTCATCACATCAATCTCGGCTATGGCCCGGTACGAGTCCCCAAGCAGGCTCGAGACTTCGGACATCCGACCAGCTGGCGAAACGATCCGCAGGCGATCACCCAACTCGAGCACGGTGTTGCCAGAGGGCAGCAAGTCCACATCGCCCCGACCAACCCGAGTCACCAGTGCGCCGAACTGTTGTGGCAATTGCAACTGCGCGAGTTTCTTTCCGGCGATTCTTGGGTTGGAAACGACCATGCGTCGAAAATCCATCGTGCGTCGATCCAACTCGAGCGCCTCGCTGCTGGGTTCACCAATCGCACTGGTGACTTCTTGCACCACGCTCGGATGTCCAATCACCGAGACGACATCGCCCGGCTCGAGTTTCGTTTCTGGGCTGACCAGCGACATCGAACCGGCGTGTTGAACCCTGCCGAGCACAACGTTCCAACCTCGAGCGTGCGCGACCTGAGTGATTGGTTCATCACGAAATTCTTGCGAGGTCACGACCACACTTTGATGCGTCAGGCCATCGCCGGTTCCAGCGAAATGCGGCACACGTTTTGTCTCGAGGGCATAATCGATTTTCCAAAGCCGTTCGAGCAGGGCAATCGAGAGCAGCATCGCCACCACACCCATCGGATAAGCGACCGAGTACGCCACGACTGGCTCAGCGACCAGTCGCTCGAGGTTGGCAGAGCTTGCAGTGGCTTTGATCGTCTCGAGCACACCGGCGAGTGCGGGCGTGTTGGTGAATGCCCCGGTGAACAATCCCGCCGCCAAGGTCGCGGGCAATCCCAGCAAGAGCTTGGCGAGGACCACCAAACCTCCAGCCGCAATCAGCAGACACACCACGAACAGGTTGTCACGCAAACCGCGCCGTTTGAGTGCCGCAAAAAAACCCGGACCGCTTGAGAGGCCAATTGTGTAGACGAACAAGACCAGCCCAAACTGGTAGATCACCTCGGGCAGTTTGATCTCGCTCGAGAGTGAACCGATGCCCAAACCCGCAAAGAGCACAGCGGCGACCCCGAGCGAGATTCCCGCAATTTTGATACGACCGAGCGGATAACCAATCGCAGCGACCACGAACAAAAGCAGAATCGGATTTTGCGCCAACAACTCGAGCATGATTTAAACCGTCCTGAAATGGAACTCGAGAAAGTTCACTCGTGCGCCAAGCCCCAGTGTTCAGGTGCCCGCCACAAACTCGAGAGGATCAACTCGCGAATGAAAATAAACTCTTTCGGCAACTTGTCGTACAACTGACCGAACAGCGCGTCATGGCTGGTCAACTCTTGCCGCCAGAGGTCACGTTCAATGCCCATCAAGTCGTGAAATTGTGATTCAGAAAACTCGAGGCCGCGCCAATCAATGTCCTCGTACTGCGGCACCCAACCGAGTGGACTTTCGATGCTCGAGGCTTGACCACGGGCGCGTTCAACGATCCATTTGAGGATGCGCATGTTCTCGCCAAATCCGGGCCAGAGGAAATTGCCGTTCGCATCCTTGCGGAACCAGTTGACGTTGAAGATTCGTGGTGGGTTCGGAATGTGCCGCCCGAAGTTCAACCAGTGGTTGAAGTAATCACCCATGTGATACCCGGCGAACGGCAGCATCGCCAACGGATCGCGGCGCACCTCACCGATGGTTCCGGCGGCGGCAGCCGTCATCTCTGAACCCATCGTCGCGGCGGCGTAGACACCGTAATTCCAGTTGAACGATTGATACACCAACGGCACCACACTCGAGCGTCGCCCCCCGAACACGAAGGCACTGATCGGCACACCCTGCGGGTTGTTCGCCTCGCTGTCCAGGCTCGGGCATTGCGCGAGTGGCGCGGTGAACCTCGAGTTGGCATGCGCGGCCTTGCGTCCGCAATCGGGCGTCCAGTCCTGACCGGTCCAGTCGATCAGGTGTGCGGGGGGCGTTTTGGTCATGCCCTCCCACCAGACATCGCCATCGTCGGTCAGCGCGACGTTGGTGAAAATCGTGTTCTTGGTGATGCTCGCCATCGCGTTCGGGTTGGACTGCTCGTTCGTGCCGGGGGCGACACCGAAGAAACCGTTCTCCGGGTTGATCGCGTAAATCTTGCCGTCACTTCCGGGTTTGATCCAGGCGATGTCATCGCCGACGGTACTGATCTCCCAGCCCTGCTCGAGAAAGACTTTCGGTGGAATCAACATCGCAAAATTCGTTTTTCCACAGGCGCTCGGGAAGGCCGCAGCGACGTAGGTTTTCTCACCGTCCGGGGATTTCACCCCGAGGATCAGCATGTGCTCGGCCAACCAACCCTCGTCTCGAGCGATCACGCTGGCAATGCGCAGGGCGAAGCATTTCTTGCCGAGCAGTGCGTTGCCGCCGTAGCCGGAGCCGTAACTCCAAATCGAGCGTTCCTCTGGAAAATGCGCGATGTACTTCTCGGGATTGCAGGGCCACGCGACATCTTTCTCGCCCGCCTCGAGCGGCTTACCGACGCTGTGCAGGCAGTGAACGAACTCGCCATTGCCAAGAACTTTGAGCACATCCGAACCCATGCGCGTCATGATTCGCATGGACACAGCCACATAGGGCGAATCCGACAGTTGCACACCAATGTGCGAAATGCTTGAGCCGAGCGGTCCCATGCTGAACGGAATCACGTACATCGTTCGCCCACGCATACTGCCATCGAACAACGGCGTGAGTTTTTCTTTCATCGCTCGAGGCTGCATCCAATTGTTGGTTGGTCCCGCGTCCGTCTTGGCGAGGCTGCAAATAAAGGTGCGGTCCTCGACTCGAGCGACATCACTCTGATCGGATCGGGCCAGGAAACTGTTTGGACGTGTCTTTGGATTCAAGCGCAGGAAAGTTCCAGCCTGCACCAGTTGCTCGCAGAGCAGGTCGTATTCCTCTTGCGAGCCGTCACACCAGTGAACGTGATCGGGTTTGCACAGCGCCACCATCTCATCGACCCAGGTGTTCAAGCGTTCGTTGCGCACGGGTGTTGTTGGACGTTCAGCAAGCATCAGTATTCCTCCCATCGCTCGAGCCGCATCGACTTAAAATCGGGCTCGAGATCGTGTCTATCTGCGAATGGTTTGCTTACGGGTAATCTGTTTCCGAATTACGCCACCAGGTTCTCGTCACTGAGTGCACCAACCAGCGCCTCAAGTTTGAGTTGTTCCTCGCTCGAGAGGGTCAATTCCATCGTTTCGAGCACACCTTCGGCCCCAATCACTCGGGGCAACGAGAGTGAAACGCCGTGCTTGGCACTGTGCGCCGTGACGGTCAAGAGCAGTTTCGAGTCGCGCAGTACGGCCTCGACAATCCTGGCAATCATCGCACCGATGCCGTAATAGGTTGCGCCTTTGGCATCAATCGCTCTCAGACTCGAGCGGCGCACCAAATCATTGATCTCGAGTTGCGTGGCGTTGTTCCATTCGATCTTCTTGGATTTGACGTACTCACGCAACGGCATGTTGGCGACCGTGACATCGGACCAGACGACCAGTGCCGCATCACCCTCCTGGCCGATCACATAGCCGTGAACGTGGTCCGCGCCGACCCCAATGCGTTCGGCGATGGCGGCCCGCAGTTGTAGTGTCTCGAGCGCCGTGCCAACACCGATGATTTTTGACCAGTGTTCTTTGTCCACCTTGCTGTACATGAATTCGGTCAGTGTATCCACCGGTTGGGTCGCCACGACCAGCACCGCGTTCGGTGCGTGCTTCAACACTTGCGGCACGACATCCCGAAAGACTTCAATGTTGTTCTCGAGCAATTCTTTGAGGTTGCGACCCCAGTGTTGCCGCATCCCCGGAGCAAGCACGACCACTTTTGCACCTTTGAGGTTCTTGTACTCGCCGCTCGAGACTTTCAAACCACGGTTCACAAATGACGCGGCGGCGACATCGACGGCCTGCGCGTGGGCTTTGGCGGTGTCCGTGTCCACCAGCACGATCTCATCGCATGAGCCGCGCAGTGCGAGCGCGTTTGCTGCTGCCGAACCGACCATGCCTGCACCAACGATTCCGATCTTTGCCATTGTGTCCTCCTGGCGGCCTTGGTTGTTGCTCACCGCTGCTGAAAAGAGTTTCTGATCCGGGCGTTACCAAGCCATTACGAGACCGTGAACCACACAATTTGAGATTGCTCGAGGTTGGCAATTGAGCCAGCGGTAATCGATTGGTAATGCTTACCCTCGAGACTTGTTGCACGGAGGTTTGTGATGCTTAAAGAGATTCTGATTCCGGTGGATGGCAGCCCCAGCAGCGATCAGGCGGCACGGGTCGGCCTGGAATTGGCACGACGATTGCGGGCGAACCTGA
>JANOWZ010000432.1:0-2325 GCA_031418155.1 Deinococcales bacterium | reverse complement strand
AGCGCGTCTTGGTGGCGTTGGCTGGTTTTGAACCAGGCTTGGATTTGAGTGTCGAGGGTTTTCATTGTTCCTCCGGTCTCGAGCGCGAAAACTGCTCGAGTTAATATGTTATACACGTAATTTGTTGATTTTGGATGAGTACGCATTCAGGCTCGTTTCATCGAAAAAACCACCATTCTCAGTGCTAAAAACGGCCAAAAACGATACATGGATTTGTCAATTGTGCTTGGGGCACGTTCTGCTAAGAACAGTATTTTGTCGAACCGGGCTCCGAGACAACCGTCCGTATCGCTCGAGGTGACGGCTTCGCAAAAGCTGGTAAAAGGGATCGTCAAGCACCCGATGGTATGCCTCGAAGAACACCGCTGCCGCACGTGCTTTTTCATCGTCAGGCTCGAGCGGCAATATTGGCCTGCCCCAAGACCCAGACTCGCCGCGATGCTCGAACGGCACCGGTCCATCGTACTTGCGGCCAGACTTGTGGTTCGCGTAACGCCGTGCCCGAGTCCAACCCATCTGCAAATACTTTCGCGCCATGTCCAGGCCAACAAAGTCACGTGCCAGCTTGTACTTGTCATACAGTGCCAGGATTGCCTGACTCGAGATCCTGGCCACGTGTGCGGTCTGAAAACGCCACAATGGAAGCAACTCAGATTTGTACGGTTCGACCTGAAAGACACCCTCTTCGCCCGAACCGATGCGATACAACTCGGGATGCAGACGGTGATCGATTCTCGAGATTGCGGCTGGTTTTGAGGGCATACTCTGTTTTGACTTTTCCATCAGTCGTCGATACGTTGTGCAGGAGTTCCAGAGCCCATGTCGTCCAATATTCCAGCTTTACTTGTCGCCGGATTCGGATCACGCTTCACACCTTCAAGCCCGTTTTCTGGGAGGCTCGCGTCGTGATTAGAGTCGCTCGCAGATTCATCAAGTTCATCCAAGACACCATCGGCGCGTGAGAGCAATGCTTGTTCGAGTTCGTTCAAGCTGCTGTTGTGTTCGCCTTTCAAAGTTTCGACAGTTTCGCCACGCTCGAGTGCCAGCGCTTGTCCCACCTCACCAAATTCCCGACCAGAGGTGTTGCTGTTCGGATCGAGCTCTGCCAGCGGTAATTTGTGGGTCGTGTATTTCATGGTTGCCTCTTTTTCATGATGCCGATTTGAGATATGCGTTTTTCGACAATCGATGTGCGTGACCTTCAAATCCCACGTCAAATATTTCTCGTCGAAACTTGTTTTGTACCTTACCGACCAAGGCTGACGTTTGCCCGAACACGACCTGAGTCGTGGCTGAATCGATTGCAAAAATATAGGCTTGAGCCAAGTGCTCAAGCCTTTAATTTGGGGGATACAGCCAAAGTCTCCACAATCCCACGGCCAGCAATCCAAGGATGGCAACAGGCAATCCCTGACTCGCCAAACCGGTCGCGGCCAAAAAGACGAGCATGCATGTCATAGCGAGTCGTGATGGCTCGAGCCTGGTCCCAATGTCTGAACGCGAATTTGGAGTAGACCTGAGTGCCAAAACAAAGTTGAGTGTGCCGACCGCAAAAACGATTCCCGTCAGTACCAGCCACGTTCCTGAACTCCAAAGGAAATACAACGCCGTCAGCGCCAAAGAGGCGAAACCAAACCAGCACCAGTTCTCGAGGTAGGGATGATGCTCAAATGCTCGGTCAAGAACGATGCCGAGCGTGGCGACTGCAACTAGAATCATGGCAACATGTGGATTTACCAAGCCAGTACCAAGCCCAACCGCAAGGAGGGCAGCGGCATCGAGAGTGGTTGCGGCAAGTCCGGTGCTGCGTGTCATGACTCGAGCCATCACCATCAGGGCTCCGGTGACGAGCGCTCCCAGCAAGGTGTCTTGAAAAATCAAACGGCCATTTAAAGCAAGGACGTTGAGCATCAGACCCACTGTGATTGCGCTCAGATTCGCAGTTCGTGAACGGTCAGGGTCCAGTTCGCGCCCGAGTGCCCACGACGAAAACGTTGTTGCACCACAAAGAATGGCCATCGATACATTTCGAGTGATGATGGCGACCAGTGTACTGGCAACGACCGAGACGATCACAGCAAGGCGATTTGAAGGGTACGCCAGATCCACTCTTCGATACAGTCCGGTGACACGTTGCAATTGCAGTTCTAGCCCATGAAATGTCATCAGTTCAGTCCTGAAATGTTCTCGAGTTTTTCGCGCACGACTGCAATGTTTGCCGCTGCCGTCACCGGCGTTGATGGGGTCTGCACCCTGCCCGTGACAAGCTTTTCTTGCACCAGCAATTGCATTCTCAAGAGTGATTCGCGCACAAACCGTTCTTGC
>JANOWZ010000431.1:0-4671 GCA_031418155.1 Deinococcales bacterium | reverse complement strand
CAAACCGGCACGCTCAAGCCTTATGACCAGAATCGAACGTTACATCGCCCGCGAAGTCATCCCGAGTTTCCTGATCGGGGCGGCACTGTACGTCTTTGTGCTCCTGTTCCAATCCCTGATCGGACGCAGCCAATGGCTCTCATACCTGCCCGCCGATGCGACCGCCCGCTGGTTGCTGTGGCAAATCCCCGACAGCACCCTGAAAGCCCTGCCGCTCGCCATCATCTTTGCGGTGCTGATCTCGTTCGGACGGCTGGCCAGGGACAACGAAATCCTGGCCGCGAATGCCGGAGGCATTAGCCTCGCCGAAGCAACACGGCCCGTCGTGGCCTTCGGCGGCCTGTTGGTCGTGTTTGGCTTGGTGCTCGCCGAATTTGTCACGCCGGTTGCCAACGAACAAGTCTCCGTGACCTGGTGGGACAACGTGGACGGTGGCGGACGCAGCCTCGGACGGCTCGCCGGAAGAATGCTCGAGACTGGCAAAGGGCAATTGTTTTTCACCGGCATTGACGGCGCGGACGTTGTGAATGTGCGTTATGAGCAATGGGAAGGCAACACGCAAACCCTGACCCTGGCCAAACGCGGACGCTTCGACAAGGACCGTTTGATCTTCGAGGATTACAAAGTCTTTCAACAGGATTTCTCTGGCAAGACCCCAGAACTCCTCGTCGAGAACGTTCCAGAAAATCCCAAGGCCAAACTGACCGTGGTCCTCGACAAAACCAAAGACGCTTTGGTTTCCCAAAACGCTGGCGGTGGCTTCGAGGATTCACGCAGCCTGAGCACCATCTACCGCGACTGGCGCGAGACCTCTCAGCAACCTGCCAAAGCCCAAGAAGCTCGAGCCAACGCGGTACAACTCGGATTCAAAACTGCACTGCCCTTTGCAAACCTCGTGATCCTGATCCTGGTGATTCCCGTCGCCGCATCCTCGAGCCGCAGTACCAGCATGGCGATGGGCCTCGCGGTGATGATTGCGATCATGTATTACTTCGTGCTCGCGCTCGGGCAATCGATGGCGCAAAACGGACTCGTGCCCGCACTGATCGGGCCGTGGCTGGCGAACATCGTGTTCTTCGCGGCAGGCATTTACGCGATTCAGGCGCGGCAGTTCAGGTGACGCTGAAGAAAATTTGCGCCACGGTCTTCGTAATGGCTGAGTGCAAAACATTTATTCTGATTGATGATCTAAAATCAACCCATGAAGTCGGATACCCCACATGAACCACCCGTCAAGGTCAGCACGCTCGAGTTGTTTTTTGATCTGATTTTTGTTTTCACCATCACCCAATTGACTGAACTGGTCATCGAAGCACACACCATTCTCGAGTGGTTGCGAATCCCGGCGCTCTTGGCAATCATCTGGTGGATGTACTCGGGTTATGTTTGGTTAACCAACAATTCCAACATGCAGCTTGCCAAACCTCGAGCGCTTCTGCTGCTGGCGATGGCTGGTTTTCTGATCATGGCGCTCGCCATTCCAACCGCGTTTGAAGCTGGGGGGCTGGCATTTGCTTTGGCTTACTTTCTGTTGGTGCTGATTCATTTTATTTTGTTCAACCACACCAAAAATGCGTCTTCTGTAGCGGCAATTTGGCGGCTCGCACCATTTAACTTTGGTGCTTGTTTGTGCTTGCTGCTGGCGGGCTTGCTCGAGAATCCCGTTAAAGCCTATCTTTGGGTTTTGGCTTTTGTAATCTTGCTTTCCTCGAGTTCTGTTCGTCAAGAAAACAGTTTTGTTTTGCGTACAAGTCATTTTGCCGAACGTCACGGTTTGGTGATCTTGATTGCCCTGGGCGAATCGGTGGTTGGGATTGGGGTTGGGGCAAAAGCCGAACCTCTTGGGGTGGCGCTGATTTTGGCGTGCCTGCTTGGTTTAACCCTGTGTATTGCTTTGTGGTGGGTTTATTTTGACAACGACGATGGCCTTGCCGAACACGCGCTGGCAGCAGCTTCAGGCGGAGCACGAATCCGAATGGCCATGCTGGGTTACGGTTACGCCCATCTGTTTTTGATTTTGGGCATCGTGATTTCGGCGGCTGGCATCAAGCAAATGATTGCACAATTGCACAACCCTTCCCAAAGCGCCGCCTGGAGCGTTGGCATCGGTGTGGCAATCTACCTGTGCGCTCAAGCTTGGTTTCGTCGGGTTGCTGGGATCAAACAAAGCCTCTCGAGGTTGCTGGCTGGTGTTGTGGTGCTCTCAACCATTCCGCTCGGCCTGTACTTGGGTGGTTTCACCCAAGTTGCGGTCATGGTGGTGGGTTTGGTGTTGCTAAAAATGTTCGATAAAAAAGTGGCTCGAGCAGAAGTAAGCGTCCGTCTTTAAATCACGTCACGCACTGCAACCTGTTCGGCTCGAGCTTGCAATTCTGATTTCAAAAGTGCGTTCGCGGGTTTCTCGAGCAGCGGGTCATCGGCGAGGACTTGTTTCGCTAAATTTCGGGCCTGTTCGATCACCTCGGTATCTCGAGCCAAGTCGCCAAGCTTGAGGTCATCCATGCCGGATTGTCGCGTGCCTCGCAACTCGCCCGGACCACGCAATCGAAGATCGGCCTCGGCGATTTTGAAACCATCGGTGGTGTCCTCGATCACCTTCAGGCGCTCTCGGGTTTTCTTGCTGTGCTCGCCCGCGATCAGAATGCAAAAGCTCTGATCGGCCCCACGACCGACACGGCCACGCAATTGATGCAGTTGCGACAGGCCAAAGCGTTCGGCATTTTCAATCACGATCACGGTGGCGTTCGGCACGTCCACACCGACCTCGATCACCGTGGTTGAAACGAGCAGGTCAAACTCTCGAGCGCGAAAACGATTCATGACATCGTCTTTTTCTTCGGCCCGCATCTTACCGTGCAGCAAATCCACTCGAGCATTCGGCAAGATTTGCTTCAGGTCCTCGGCGAGTTGCGTCGCCGCCAAAATCTCGGTCAGCTTCTCGGATTCCTCAATCAACGGCGTGACCACATACGCCTGACGGCCCTCGAGAATCTGTTTCATCGCAAAGCCATACGCCTGCCTGCGATGCGTGTCCATCAAGAGCTTCGTTTGGATCGGCGTGCGGCCCGGTGGCAATTCATCAATCGTGGTTAGCTCGAGATCACCATACGCAGTCAGGGCGAGGCTGCGCGGAATCGGCGTGGCACTCATGACCAAAACATCGGGACGGTCTTTAAGGAGTGCGCGACGCTGGGCGACACCGAAACGATGTTCCTCGTCCACCACAGCCAATCCGAGCCGAGCGAACTCGACTCCCTCTTGAATTAAAGCCTGAGTCCCAACCACCACATCAACCGAACCATCCTTGATTCTGGCTCGCGCTTCCGCACGTTCACGCGCGGTCATCGCGCCGATCAGCATCTCGACACGCACGCCCAGCGGAAACAAATATTTGGTCAGACTCGAGAAATGCTGTCGCGTCAAAATCTCGGTGGGTGACATCAACGCGCCCTGAAATCCATCTCGAGTGGCGAGATACAAGGCGCACGCCGCGACCGCCGTCTTGCCCGAACCGACATCGCCCTGCAAGAGTCGCGCCATCTGCTTGGGTTCGCGCATGTCCAAGACTATCTCGAGGATGCTGCGGCGTTGCGCATTGGTAAACGTGAACGGCAGCATCGTCTCGAACGCATTGATGTCCGCATCCAGCGCCGAAAACTGCTTGCCCTCGAGCGCGTTTCCACCCTGCAGCATCACGCGCAATTCAAGAAACAAATACTCGTCAAAGCGCAGGCGTTCCAAGGCACGCTCGAGCGATTCGAGTTCCTGCGGAAAGTGTGCCTCACGCAAGGCATGACCGTAGGGAAGGAGTCCGAGGGTGCCGCGCTGATTGCTCGAGAGGAAATCTTGCGGTTCCGGCAACGCCTCCAGCCCAACCTGTGAGCACTTACGCAAAAATGCCTGCGAGATGCCATCGGTGGTGCTGTAAACCCCAATGATCCGATCCGTACTCAGACTGTCGCCATCATCGTCCAACTCATAATACTCGGTGGCAATCTCGAGCTTGCGACCAAACTTCTTCGCCTTCCCGGTGACAATCAACCTCGAGCCTTCACGCAAATTCTTTTCTACCCACGGCTGATTGAACCAAGTCACACTCGCGGTGTTGCCCCAATCGTCCCGCAGGGTCGCCTTCAAAATCAGCATTCCCTTGCGCGGCTGATGGCGCGTTTTCGCCGTGACCGTCCCAACAATTGTTGCTCGAGCGCCGTCCTCGATGACATGAAATCCGGGCAGGGCGCGACGGTCCTCGTAACGGCGCGGGTAATTGTGCAACAGGTCGCGCATGGTTCGCACGCCCAACTGTGCCAGTTTTTTCGCACCGGCGGGCGGCAAGTTCAAACGCGCCACATCCGTATCCGGTGTGAAGGTCGTGCGCTCGAGCCTGGGAGCCTCAAACACTTTCGCCGGTTTCGCTCGAGTTGGCGATGGCGCAGACGCAACCGGTTTGCGTTCAACCTCCAACAATTCAAGCGCCTCGAGAATCCGCACACGGCGTTCATCCGGGTCCATGCCACCGTAGCCATCCAAGGCGGCACGCACCTTCGGAAACGGCTGGCCGACATTGCCCAACAACGCCTCGAGCCCCGCCGTCACGACACGGTTCTGGCAACCCATCGCCAATTCACGCTCGAGCGGCTTGCGCAAACGCTCCCGAAGTTCATCCACAGT
>JANOWZ010000430.1:0-2030 GCA_031418155.1 Deinococcales bacterium | reverse complement strand
TTCAACCCAGTGCTGCGAGGTTTTGCCACGCGAACAAGTCACGACTTCGTTCTCCCAATCAATCTTGAAATTGTCCAACGCAAAGCCTTTACCGGCACGTTCCTGCCAGGTGCTCGAGTGCGGCATGGGTCCGATCACTTCGATCCCTGCTTTCTGGCTCTCGAGCATGAGCCCAGCACTGACGTATCCGGCATCCACGAAATGCTGACCTGGCTCAATCTTGTTGTGCTTGAGCCGTTCATGGACTTGTTTCGCAGCCAGCATGTCCTGCGCTGAAGCTTTTGTCACCAGCACGTTCGTGATCAGGTTCGGAGCATCCGCGTCGCACGCTTCGGTCAGGTGAACTTTGAACCCGACCCAAGATTGCTCGCGTTTGCCGTAGCAGGCTTCCACGTCAAAAGGGGATTGCACCCGTTCGCTCGGCATGTCCTTCGATTCTAGCCAGACGAGTTTCCCGTTCGCACGCTCGTACTGTTGGTCCCAGACGGTGCTCATCGCTTTCAGAGCGGGCAACTCAAGACAATCCTGCACGGTCGCATCGTGTTTGAGTGCTTCGATCAATTCGAGGCCATCCTCGCCGATGGAGATCGCTTGGGCTTCTCGAGCCTCCTTTGCACGAACCAGTCCAGCCAGTGCGGTTTGATTCTGGGTTTCAACCAGTCCGGCGTAACTCGAGCGAGTTCGTTCAATGCGGCGCGGAAGGTTTCACCGACGAGTTCCAGGCGGTTCATGGTTCGCACTGAGCACAGCACATTGGTGGCATCGGTGCGTTGCTGACCACGCATTTTCAGGAGGCCCTTGTCGCGGAATTGGCTGAGTATTTTGTCCAAGAGCAAGTGCTCGGCACTGCCTTTCACCAGGCGGGCACGAAACTCGCGTCGCGCCCCTGCGGGAGCGGGTTCATCCCGCGCAGCGGGGTGCGAAGAGCACGGTAAAGTCAAAGCTCACGTCGGTGACGTTCAGGCTGAGGGCGTACTTCCAATCGAGTCGCGTAAGCACGGCTTGGGCAGCTTGACGGTCGGTCAGGTTCTCGAAGAACTGGAAAACCGTGACCAAGGCCAACCGCCATGGTGCGATGCCAGGCTGTCCGTTGGGTGGGTATAACGCGACGAAATCGTCGTTGGTGTAGATCGTGCCGAACTCGTCGCGTAGTCGGGTGATGGCGTTGCCTTTGGGCAGGATGGTGCGGATGACGCGGACGGTTTCGGCTGGGATGGGTGGGATGGGGTCTGGCTTAAGCATCCTTGATGGTGACGCGGTTTTCTCGAGGGGGAAGTGACTTCGCCAACGGTATTAACCGGTCGTGCGAAAAGTGCCACCCCCAAGCAAAACAACCCGTTCCCAACAAGCTCAATTCTCCCAGATCGACTCGAGCACTTCCACCGCATTCGGATCACGCAACGGCCTGACAGTAATTTTTTGAATGATTGAGAATCAAACGAGATACCCACAACCTGCAAACCGATCACCAGCCAACACCTCAGAAATCAATTGATCAGCACGGGGCTTGTCAAACGAACTGTGTCCATCGGCTTTTCACAACGGCATACGATCTGCAAACAACATGCTGAACTGATTCAATGCTGCCTGTCTAAACCCAAAAGCGGCACCGTCTTGCTCACAGGATGACACCTGGCGGGCCGTTCGCATTGACGGGCCTGGGTCGCTTCCAATCGCGCCCCGGTATACTTCACGGTTTCGTGATGCTGCTCATTGACTGCGAAAGCCTCGAATGCCTTCTCCGCAGCGGCTTCCGTTGGAACCTTGTAGATTTTCTTCAGGTCACTTGCTCCTGAAGTTACGCAGCCTCAAGGAACTCGAGCGCATCAACCTCCTTCAACTGCAAACGACCAGAAATGAGTCTGCGCCGCAACTTATACACACTGCATTTTCGAGTTTTTGCCAGTGACTCCAACCAGAAAAATCCCAACACACCAGCCGTCAATTGCGTCCGATACGACCGTATCCGACGCGCTTGAATGCCCTGCCAGCCGCATTCTTGCTTCTTGCTCACAAGACAGCACCTTGCG
>JANOWZ010000429.1:0-8313 GCA_031418155.1 Deinococcales bacterium | reverse complement strand
CATGGAAGTGAGTCGGTGATTGCGAGCTACGTGAAGAATCAGGGTGGAGGAGAGTACCGTCAGATTTCAGTGGTGCAGGCGAGTCTGTTTGGGGATGAAGGTGCATGAATACCCCGAGGCTCCGCCTCGGAGAAGCTTATTCCAGCTTTTAAAACACGCCTGCTATTGGAACGCCTCGAGTTGCAGCGAACACGAAAGGGACACCATGAAAAAAATCCTACCCCTGATTTTCCTTCTACTGACGTTCGGCTTAAGCATCAGCAACTCGAGCCCCGCTACAATCGATTCCTTTCGCTCGAGGATTCCAAACGATACCGAACTCCAAGAATTGCTACCCGTTGTTTGCAAAGGCGACTGGATGATTGATCGTGAAGAATCCACCTGTAATCCATGCCCATTTGATCGTACATCTGACATGAACAAAGGTTTTCTGTGGAAACAAAAGCTCGAGACGGTCTTTTACGGTCACTTTCTGAGTCCCAATGAAACCAACGCCATAATAGACACTTCGCAATGCGAGCCGTACACATCCAATTACGGAGGCACAGCCATTCTGCGCTGGAAAGGGTCGCGGAAATGGGAATATGTGCGTTACGAATCGGGAAATCGTAGCAACGACTGCCTGAAATACAAGGCCAACGCCGGACATGACCTGCGCGTTTGTCGTGTGAGTCTCGAGCGTTTCAATCCGCTCAAAGTCCAACGTTTTGACTCTTTTGACAACACGTTTCCAATCGCAACGAACTCCGCATCGATTGGAGAACAACTGGTGACGATCACCTCGAACTTCAAGGGTTGCTACAACCCAAAGGTGAACGAATTTCAGGTGATTCGCAGCGAACGTAAAGACGATAACCGTGATGATCAGCCTGATTTTCGATTGCAGGTTTCCGAACGTCACGCTCAACGGTCCAAACTTGGTGAGTGCGAAGAGAACCTTCAGTGGAGCAAAACGAAAAACTTGACACTCGAGTTTTTATTTGATGGCGCAAAATTCAACGCCACGCCAGCCACGAAACCGTTGGTCAAATACTTGAACAGTTTCAAATCCTGATTGGAGAACACGCATGGACCCGAACCTCTTCAAAGGCAACCTTGAACTGATCCTCTTAAGCATCCTCGAGCGCGAGGAAATGTATGGCATCGAAATTGCCAAAGCCGCCAACGAACGCAAAGACGGTTACTTCGTGTTGAACGTGGGTAGCCTTTACCCGACATTGCACAAGCTCGAGCAGCAACGCCGGGTCGCGGTGGACAGTCGCACGACGGCTCGAGGTGGTGCTCCGGTTCGGTATTACAAGATCACCGCCGCGGGTCGGAAAATATTGGCGCAAAAGCGCAAAGCTTACGCCGAATATCACAGCGCGATCACTGCGATTGGTGGCGCGGGATGAACGCAAATCTCGAGCAATTTTTGCGCAAGGCGACACGTGGTTTGTATGGTCAAGAACGCAACATTGTCCGGGAGGAATTGCGCAGCAACATTGAACAACTGGTGCTCGAGTACCAAGAAGAAGGGGATATGCACGAGGTTGCGTTGGCTCGAGCGATCTACGAATTTGGCAATCTGAAAACGATCAGTGCAGGCATGACTCGAGTACACAGCTTGCCGAGATTTTTGCAGCGTGTTGGCTTGATAGCAGTTTTGGTTGCTTTGTTCACCATCCCGTTAGGTTCACACCATGCGAGCGTGCTGGCCACCCCTTGGCTTGATCCGCAAGGCACTGTCTTCACGTTCACGATCCCCGTTACCGAACTCGAGACGCTACTGTATCGGGCTGGCATTCGTGTGCAACAGGTTCAGAGTGGCCTGATTTTTGGAATTGGTAACGGGTGGACACTTGTACCAAAGCGTCGGGAATCCCTTGAGGTGACTGAATTGCTCGGGGCCTTGTGTCAAACAGGGTTTTCGGTCGGGATTGATACGGGCAACGATCAGGTTGCGCTGCTGTTTGGTACAAATCGAATCGAACTGAACATCCCTCCAGGCACTGCACAACAATGGCGAGCGCAACGCAGAACGATGAGCAACACGCGGGTCACGGATTGCAACGACGTTTACGGCAAACTCTGAAGCAAAACTCGAGGTGCGCATGTCAAGAAGTATTGCCGAACCGTCACCTCAGGCACGCAAAAAATTTGTGCTGCTCAATCCTGTTGTTTTGTTCTCGTTTCCCGCCGTGATCCTGCTGTTGATCTTTTCGGTTGCGCCTGTCGTCATGACCCTCGTTTTCGCCTGGACCGATCAACGCCTGATTCCAGTGCCGCAATTGCCAACCGAATTCATTGCCTTGCGCAACTTCACACGATTGCTCGAGAACGAAATTTCGCTCCCGCGTTGCGCAATACCATTTTGGCCACGCTGCTGGTCGTGCCGTTGCAGTTTCACTCGGGCTGATGATGGCTTTGCTGGTCAATCAACGCTTGCCCGGAATGCAAATTTTTCGGACCCTGTATTTTTTGCCCGCGACCACCAGCGTCTTGGTGGTCGCCCTCGTCGCTTCCAGAATGCTCGTGCCGGGAGGATTGCTCGAGCAATTCTTGAACACCATTGGTTTTGGGTTCCTACCTGTGATTGATTGGAACAGCGAACAGAACCATTTGGCTCAACTTGTGCTGTGGCTGGTCTGGCAAGGCACGGGGTTGCAAATGCTGGTTTTCTTGGCGGCATTGCAAGCCATTCCCAAAGAATTGCGCGAGGCTTCATCGTTGGATGGTGCCAACGCTTGGCAGCATTTTCGTTTTGTCACCTCGGGCTTGTTGCGCAACGCCAGTGTCTTCGCTTTTGTCAGTGCCATTCTGCGGACCGCACAAATGTTTGACCAGCAATACATCGCCTTCAAAGATCAACCCAGCCTCGTCTTTTTGGTGTACGTGGAAACTTTAAAATTTTTCCGAGTTGGTTCAGCTTCTGCGGTGGCATTGATTGTTTCGATCATTGTCGTGATTGGTTTCACGATCCAGTGGTGGATGTTGCGCGAACGTCGATCCCGAATTCCCAGCTTGAACGAGACATGGATTGAACGCCTCTCGAGAATGTTCAGTGCGCCGTTTGATCGCATCAAACCGAACGCCATGCAAATCAAGATTCTCGGTTTCACTCGGGTTGCAATCACGTATGCAATCGCCTTGGTTCTCGCGCTTTTTTTCGCCGCACCGATGATGCAGATTTTCTCCTCTGCGATCAGTCTTGACACGATGCAATTCGATCTGGAAACCAAGTCTTGGCGTTCCCTGTTCCCAATTGTACCTGTTGGCCTTGATCTCCTGCTGGTTAATTTGCAAAATCCTCAAATCATGCAAGGTTTAAAAAACTCACTGCTGACGGCTGTGTTCTTGTTGCCCCTGAACATTCTGGTCAACGGAACATTCGCTTACGCGCTGGCAAGATTCAAATTTCGGGCTCGGGCACCGTTGCTGTTCATGGTGATCGTTTTGAATTTCGTGCCGTTCTTAGCGCAGGCCGTGCCGCTGGTGTTGATCGTCAAACAGTTGGAATGGATCGATGCCCCGCAGACGCAAATCGTGCCATTCATTGCCAGTGCGCTCTCCGTATTTTTGTTCCATCAGTTCTTCTTGAATTTTCCCAAGGAACTCGAGGATGCTGCAACGGTCGATGGCGCGAGTTGGTGGCACGTATTTTGGTTTGTGGTCGTGCCGCTCTCCTTGCCTGTTTGCGCCACGGTGACACTGTTGACATTCTTGGCCAGTTGGAACAATTTCTTCTGGCCGATCGTGACCACATTCGATCCAGCATTCATGCCGCTCGCGTTGTCGATCACGGATGGCAGCATTGACGAGTGGGATGCTGTGATCGTGACGTTGCCAACACTGACCATGTTCCTGGTCTTTCAACGTTGTTTCATTCGCAGCATCACCTCTGGTGCGATCAACGAATAATCAACCTTGAGAAAATTCAATCTGTGGCCTCGAGCATGTGTTTAACCCGTTCCGGCAATGCGCCCCGATCTCGATTCGTGACCTCGAGCACGGGTTTTCCCAATTTTAACGCCAGGTAATTTCTGGACAGCAACTCGAGTTGCAACCGCGCATCTGGTACGCTCGGTTCGAGCGGTTCGGGCTGGTTTTTCTTGCGGCCTCGAGTGACCGGTTTGACCAGCAGCATCACCAATGCCTCAAATTGTGATTCCAAAAAACCGAGCGCCAAGTGTTTCGCGCAGGCGAGCGAATCGTCGGTTGCACCGGTGAACAATTTTTCGACCGGCTCGAGGGCTAGGTCAGGGTTGCGAATCAAGCTCGAGCTTGCGCGTTGCACGAAGCCGTTGGTCATCATGTTTTTGCAATGCGAGCACGGGCCGGGAAATGCTGAAAGCGTGGCGCAGATCGGGCAGGGTTTCCAACCTTTGGCTTGGCGTTCCATGCGGGCCTGAACCATGCCTTCAAAGGCTTTGCGGGCCACTGGTGTGATCAAATCTCGAGATTCTTGAGTGATGAATTCGGTGGCATCCTCGAGCATGTGCTCGATCTTGGCGCGTTCTTCTGGTGGAATCGCGGACCGTGCGAGTCTCGAGGTGGTTTTGGCGGCTTTGGGTTTGCGAGACTCGAACACGCCCATTTGAAAACGCAAGTCGGTCGGGGCTTTATCGCCAAGCAGATCGCGGAAGCGTTCAATGAAAATCCCGCGCTGCATCGTCAAGAAATTCGCGGCGATTGCGTCTTGCGTTTCAATGATCATCACGCCTTCACGCACAATCAACGCTCGAGTGCTGCGTGCCAGGGCCGCACCTGCTACATCCGCCCAAGCTTCGAGAATTCTGGCTTTGCGCACGCCACCGGTTAACTTGTGTTGTGCGAAAACCGCCTCGAGCACGTTCGCCACGGCTTTCGTGCCAGTGTTGGCCCGCATTTTTCCGTCACGGTCGTAACGTCGCCGTTGGTACTCAGCCATGAGAAAGACCTTGGAATTTACGTCGCGGCAACCCTTGTGGTTGCCCTCGAAGCGAGCCGGAGTTTAATTCACACAAAACGATGCTCGAGCCGTGACGAATCATGGTTGTACCCGCTCGAGTTTTCCAGCTTCAATTTTGTACAGCCGTGTGACGTTCGCAGGCGCTTCCGTGCCGGTGATGATCGCTTGCGGTGTGTGTGCGGCAAGCTCGAGCAGGAAGCCTCGGCGAAAACCATCAAGTTCGGCGGTGAAATCGTCAATCAGCAGGACAGGGGCTTCGCCGAATTTTTCCTCGAACAAATCGAATTCGGCTTTGCGCAGCGCGAGGGCTATCGTGCGGGCTTCACCCCTCGAGGCGTAATCAACGGCGGCGAGTCCGGCGAGTTTGATCTCGAGGTCGTCACGGTGCGGGCCAATCGCGGTGGTGCCTCTTGCCAATTCTTCGCGGCGTTTGTGTTGCAGGTCTTGTGTGAACGTCTCGAGCGGTGCGCTCTCAATCAGGTTGATCTCGAGTGTTTTGCCATTCGCGGCGAGACTTGTGTGTGCTTCGCTGGCCAAATCTCGGAGCCTGCCGATGGCTCGTCTGCGCAACTTCATGATTTCCGTTCCGAGTTCGATCAACCGTGCATCCCAGATTTCCAGGCTCGAGGTCCCGGCCTGTTCATGATGGCGCAGGATCGCGTTGCGTTGCGAGAGCGTGCGTTCGTAGAGTTGCAATGCTTGCGCATACCGTGGCGACATCCGGGCCACGAGCGCATCCAGGAAGGCCCTGCGCGTGCTGGGCGAACCGTGAACCAGGTCGGCATCCTCGGGCCGAATCAGCACCGCCGAGGCATGTCGTGCCAGTTCGCTCGAGCGCACCCGCGCCCCATCGACCCGTGCGAGTTTCTTGCCCGGAGCCAGCCCAACCTCGAGTTTGGTGACACCATCTTCACGTTCGAGTTCCGCGCCGATGTATGCCTCGCGCTCACCGATTTTGATGGTCGTCTCGACCCGGCTAACATCCAAGACACCCGTCAAACACAAGAAAATCGCCTCGAGCACGTTGGTTTTACCCTGCCCGTTGCCGCCGACAATCGCGGTCAGACCGGCCCGCAATTCGAGTTTTCCAGGCTCGAGGTTGCGGTAATTGAGGGTGCTCAGGGACCGCAGGATCATGGGTTCATTCTACGACCCGAGATGAATGCGCCCGACCAAATGGCATCGGGCGCTCGAGGCTTGAAGCTTGGGTTTGAAACTCAGTTCAGTTTCAAAATCTTGCCGACGCTGGGCACGCCAGAGGCATTCAGGCCGAACAGCAGGTAGTAACCGGGTTGCATGGAATTGCCGTTGGCTGGGGCGGTCACGGTGACGTTCAGACCGGTTTTTTGCATGCTCGGTGTCAGGTCGTAGATGCGTTGGTCAAAATTTTGTGAATGCGTGACCGATGAAAGCTTGATTAGCGTGGCCTTGACGACGCTGCTGTCGGTGCTGAAGCTGAAATTGTTGCCATAGATGATGCTGGTTGGTGCGGCGGTGATCGCCGGGCGGGTTGCGAGCGTTCCATCCGGGTTAAAGAGGTAGGCCGGGGTGTAAATCTCTGCATCTGGGTGATTGCATGGACCGTAAATCGGGTCGTTCGAGTTGCAGGCACCGCTGCCACCGGCCGAGAGGATGCGTCCGTCCGGCAGCAACAGGGCGACCGAGTGGTACAGGCGCGGAACCGCCATGCTCGAGAGTTTCTTGAAAGTTTTGCTGTCTGGATTCCAGCTTTCGGTAAACATCACGGGGTTGGTGTTGTCGTTGAAGCCCGAACCGCTCGTGCCTCCGGTGATGATGACCTCACCGTTTGGCAATAAGGTCATGTTGTGCTGCCGACGGGCAATCGCCATCGAACTGACGCTGCTGGTGGTGGCTCCGGTGGTGGTGTCAACGATGGTCGCGCTGTTTGTGGGCGGGTTGTCGTAACCGCCGGTGATCAGGATTTGGCCGGGTTTGAACATCACGCTGCTGCCGTAGGCGCGGAAGACAGCATCTCGGCTTTGGAGGCTGGTCCACTGTCCAGTGCCGCTCGGGTCCAAGCTGGCCATCACCGGTTGCGGTCCGGCGTTGAACACACGACCGTCGGCAAGTTGGTAGAGCATCGGGTAGTACGGTCCGCCCCGTGAGGCGGTGCTCAGGGTGCGCAGGGTGCTCGAGGCGGTCTGCCAAACCTGCGGGATGGGATTGTCGATGCCGTTCTCGTCGAAGCCGTTGGCGATCAAGACATCACCGTTGCCAAGCACGGCGGTCGTTGGATACCAGCGGCCTTTGTTGGAATCCGGTCCTCGGGTCCAACTCGAGTTCTTGTAGTCAAAAACGTTCGTGTGTGGGTAGCCTTTGAGGTTGGTGATGTGCCCACCGACCACCAACAGTTTACCATCGGGCAGCAGGGAATGACCGCTGCAAAAGAGGTTGGTGTTGGTGTTCAAGATTTTGCTTTGCGTTTTGGTCTGTGGATTCCAAATCCAGGTGTCCGTGTTGGTGACGTTATCGCCCTTATCGTTGCTGCTCCAGGTGATGATGTTGCCATCGGGCAGCACCACCGCATGAATGGGTGCGTTTGGCCAGGAGAACTTTGCGCCCCACTGCCCGACCAGCGCCGGACTTTCGGCGGTGGGTGCGCTGACCTGCACCGTCACGGAGGCTTTCTTGCTCGGATCGCTGGCACTCGAGAGGTTGACCTTATACGTGCCTGCGCCGCTGGCGCGGAAGCTGGCCTTTTCGCCATTGGGGGTCAAGGTGATTGTGTTCAAGCCAACTCCCGGCTCCATCGCCCAGGTCACAGCGCGATCAAATTTGCCCTGACCGGTCAACAGCGCCTCGAGTATGATCTCTTTATCAGTCAGGGCCAAAATTGGACCTGCCGGATTGATCGCCACGGACCCCACCGCCGCCTGCGTGACTTTGCTGAAGATCAACGAATCAAACGCGAAAATCTGCTTGTCGAAGGTGATGCGCAACAGGTGCTCACCGGCGGGCAACTCGAGACCGTTGGTTTTGATCTCGATCCAACTGGCGTTCCCCTGGTATGGCGTGCTGATTTTTGTGCCCAAGGCTTTGCCATCCAAACTCAGGTGAAAGCCACTGGCAATTGGTGTTTTCAGTCGGGTGGACAGGTCGTACTGACCGGCGCTGCTGATGTTCAGCAGGTACTCGAACCAATCGCCAGCCTCGAGTGCCACCAATTCCAACTCACCTTCGGCATCCGTGTTGGCCTGGATATCGGCATTCCTTGAGCTCGGAGCCGTGATCGTCGCCAGTTTGCCACGGTGAAAACCAACACCCTCTCCACCCTCATCAAATTCTTCGGCCTGGACCGCTCCCGGAATGGCTTTGGCTTGACCATCGAACGGTTTACGGACTTCAAGTTTCTTCACGGGTGG
>JANOWZ010000428.1:0-3046 GCA_031418155.1 Deinococcales bacterium | reverse complement strand
CTGCGAGAATCCGGCCCCGAACAATGCGTTTTGAACATTCGGCACGCTCGAGGTCAGGCCGGGAGTGGCACTCGGCACGACAGTCGGCACTACGGGGATCAGTGCTTCATCGGCCAACTTTTGACGCAACGCCTCGAGTTCGTGTTTGACACTCTCGAGGTCCGACCAGGCGCTCGCACCTTCACGGCGCAATCGGGTGGCGAGCAGTTCGACAAACTCGAGCACGGCGGGTTCTGGCACGCGCTCGAAGGCTTTGACGAATTCCGGCCAACCGGCGTACTGACGGGCTCGCTCGAGGAGTTTCTGGGTGCGTTCCAACACGTCTTTGCCGGTGTCGATCCGGTCGCCGTGCCGCTCGAGTTCGACCGAGAGCGCGTGCGGTCTGACCGGCTGTCCAAGCAGGCTGGCTGCGTGTTCACGGTCTCGTTTCAAACGGCGTGCCGCATCCTCGAGCGCACCGACATCCAACAACAATGCGCGGCGGGTGCTTTCCAAGGCTCGGGCGGCCGGGTTGCCTCCGGGCGCGGCGGGCTTCAGTTCTTTTTTGACCTCACTCAGCGTGCTCGAGACACCGGAATCCTCGGATTTCAATGCGCCCGAAAGTTCTTTGGCGCGGCCCGCCGTGAAGCTCGCGGTCAAATCTGCCCAGGCCTCGAGGTCGTCGCGCAGGTGTTCGATTTCGGTTTCGTCCATGTCGGGCAGGTGCTTCAACGCGGCCTCGGCCTCGCGCATCCAGGGGCGCAATTCGGTGGCGCTCGGGTACAACTGCCGCAATTCCTCGAGATCGCGCAGGTGCTCGTCCAAGGCTCCACGCAGGCCATTACCACTCAGCAGTCGGGTCGCACCGCCTCGGGCCATTCCGACGGCTCCACCGACGGTTCTGCCCGCTCCGCCGAACAATCCAGTCAGCGTCAGGGCGAAACCTCGAGCCAAAACTTTTGGGGTGGTCAAAAGCGCGATGCCGAACAATGTCTCGAGGCCAAAAATAATCATGACCGCAGGCACAACTGGCGCAATCGGCCCGAGCGGTTTGATGATGCTCGAGAGGCCAACGAACAATCCACCAGCGAAGGCAGGCCGGAAGAGTGCCGTCAGCAGCAAGGCTCCGAGCACAATAACTGATGAGCCAAACACGGCTCGAGCGACGATGCGGAACTCACGACGGGCAAAAATCAGCGCGGCGGGAAGCAGCAACGGTACGGGCGTCAAGTACATGCCCCAACCGAGCAATGCGAACAAGAATTCCCGCAGACTCGAGAGCGGCCACCTCATGCTCGGCGGTGCAAACGTTGTGGCGGCGAGCAACAAGCCCGCCGCGAGCAGCATCAGCGCAAATGCCTCGAGGTCGAGCGATCCGCCATGATCGGGTTGCGTGCCGCGACGGATGCGAAACTCACGGTCCCTGGGGGTGGGACGTGAACGTTCGGAAGTGCGGCGTTTGCTGGTTCTGCGCTGGCTTGTCTTTGCCATTCGCGTAGACTGTATCACGATACGTGAGCGACATAAAATCCGTCCCCCATGAGATTCTTTACCTGCCGCAAGCGCTCGCCGAGCAACTGCGAGACCTGGCCCGTCACGCCAGCCCGCTCGAGTGTGTGGGTGTGCTCGCCGGACCGGAAGAAAATCGGGTTTCGGTCGTGCATCCCCTGTCCAACATCGCCGAGCACCCGACCCGCGAGTACGTTGGCGATCCTCGAGATTTGGTGCGCGTGATCAAATCCTTACGCGCTCAGGGGCTCGAGTTGACCGCGATCTACCATTCCCACCCGAACGGTCCCGCCGAGCCGTCCAAGACCGATCTGGCTCAAGCTGCATGGGAGATTCCCTACCTGATTGTCGATGCCAAAACCGGCACGATTCGCGCATGGCACCTGCTCAAGGGGGCTCGAGAGGTCAGGCTCGAGTTGGTTTAAGAGTCACCGGATGTGAGTCGCGGGTTTTCAGGCACGCCAGAGTGGACGGGTCAGGCAGGTTGGGCCACCTTCGCGGTTCTTGGAGATTTCTTCTGCGGAATAGGTCAGGACGCGACAACCCGCTTCCTGCACCAAAGCAATGGATTTCGGATTTCCCTCAGCCATCAAGACTGTTTTCGGCGCGAGCGTCAGGATGTTGTTGCCCAAACTGTAAAACTCGTCCTCAGGCATGGCAATCCATTCGATCTGGTGTTCCTCGAGCATTTCCATCAGCGCCACCGGCATGAACCGTGCAAACACCGTGGCGAGCTTCGTGTCGAGCATGTTGATCAGGCTCATCATGTGCAGGCATTCTTTGCGGCCATTGAAGTACGGCAAGTCCACACTGACCACGTCGATCCCTTTCGGCTCGAGGATCGCTTTGAGTTGCCGAATTCCCTCAGCGTTCGTGCGGTAGCCACGTCCGACGATCAAGGTCGTGTCGTCCAACCAGAACGTATCGCCACCCTCGAGCGTGCCCGGAGCCTCAATCTGGCCCAAAATTGGAATCTCGAGTTTGTTGTACGTTTCGGCATGAAGTTCGTTCTCCCCAAGGCGCAAAGTCTTGCCCATCCGGGCCACAACTGCACCAAACGGAGTCATGATCGATGGATCGTGCGTGAACAGAGCATCTTGCAAGCTCGAGTCGTACTGATCCACCGTGACCACATCGCAGCCCTCAGATTGCAAGGTCTGGCGAAAAGCGTCATGTTCGGCCATCGTTTTCGCCTCATCTGGCGCGTGGAAGTAATTGAACTCCTGCCAAGACACGCCCGCGGGAAACGGCTGGGGCGAGACGACCATCACCCGTTTGAGCGGCGCGACCATGCTGTTGACTCCAAAATTTTGCATGGCCGGATTCTACAGGCTCGAGTCACGACACGAATGCTGGCTCGAGTCGAAAACCTGCTCGTGACTCAAAACGAACATGGTGCGAAGTCCATTGATCGTTCGGTTTCCCAAAACGATCCGGCGCGAGGTTCGTCCCCCCGGACCAGAACCTCGCACCAGAATGGCGGATCGGACGGGATTTGAACCCGCGACCACCCGCGTGACAGGCGGGTATGCTAACCGCTGCACCACCGATCCATCGG
>JANOWZ010000427.1:0-4903 GCA_031418155.1 Deinococcales bacterium | reverse complement strand
CGAGCACGCAGGTTCGGGAGGGCGACACGCTGATCGCGGAAGGCCTTGGTCGCATCGAATTCAAACGGATTTTGAACGAAACCAAGCGTGGAAATTGGAAACTCGAACTCGAGGTTCACAAGTAAGCTCGAGGGTTCAGGTCTTCAGTGCCGTTCGAGGCTCCAAGTTTTGATCGGGAGCCAAACGCGCATCTTCACAGCCTCGAGTTTGGCGTGCCTCACGTCAAAAATGAGTTGAAGCCTGGTCTCCCTCAGGCTCGGGGCTTGACACCACACATTTTTGTGTTACGTTATCGTTAACGTTAACTATTTGATTTCCCAAAGGAGCACTGACCCGTCCGTGACCCCGACTTTGGCCGATGTTGCCAATCACGCTGGCGTTTCCACCATGACCGCTTCACGGGCGCTGAATGGTCGTTCTGGCGTGTCGCAAAGCACCCGAGACCGCGTGCTGGCCTCCTCCCAAGCCCTGGGGTACGTTGCCAACATCTCGGCTCGAGGCTTGGTCGGTGGGCGCATGAACATCCTCGGGATGGTCGTGCCGAACCTGGCAACCCAGTACATCGGTGAGGTCGTGACCGGCGCTGGCGAGGCTGCCAGGGAACTCGGGTTCGACTTGCTCTTGTACACAACCTCGGACGAGGTGGGTCGTGAACGCGAACGTGCCGTGTTGCTGACCAACGGTTTGGTCGATGGCATTCTGGCCGTGCTGCCACAAAACCCACAGAACGTACTCGGGGCGCTTTCCAAATCGGGAATGCCGGTGGTGATCGTCGATCATCGCGGTTCGATCACCGACCTCTCGGCGATTGCCGTGGACAATTACGCCGGGGCGCGATTGGCAATGGCGCACCTGGTGGGTTTAGGCCACCGTCGCATCGGTTTTCTCGAGGGTGTCAAGGATTTCGGTTGCTCGCACGAACGGCTGCGCGGCTACCATGAGGGCTTGCTCAAAGCTGGAATCCCATTCGACCAAAACCTGATCCGACCCAGCGAGTTCATGCAGCCCAACGGTTTCGAGGCGGCCACCACCCTCCTTGAGCAGGCATCACCACCGACCGCCATTTTTGCCGCCAATGACTTGTCCGCTTTTGGAGCGATTGAAGCGATCAAGGAACGCGGCCTGCGCGTCCCAGATGATGTCTCCGTGGTCGGTTTCGATGACATCCCAATGGCGAGCCAGATTTACCCAGCACTGACCACGGTCAGGCAACCCTTGCATCAGATGGGCGCCTCCGCCGTGAACCTGCTGGCCTCGATGGTGGCGGGTTTGAATCCGGTCGCGCAGTGCATCAATCTGCCGACCGAACTGATCGTGCGGGCCTCGACTGGACCAATACGCAAGGAATCAAGATGAACCTCGAGCAACATGCTGTTTTCCCTCAAATGGTCACATTGGCAACTCGCTGCGGGGCGTTCACTCGGGACTCGAGCGGACGAAGGTGCGTTCTTCGCATCAGGAGGCAGTATGAAACACAGCAGTCGGAAGTACAAAGCGCTGGCAGCAGTCTCGGTTCTGGGTTTGCTCGCAGCAACCATTGGTTCTGTGCTGGCCCAGCAGAAAAAAGAAATCACCTTCTGGCACATTCAATCCACTGAACCCGGTTTGTCGCTGATCAAAAACCAGGTGGACCGTTACATGGCCGCCAACCCGGACGTGAACGTGCAAGTCGTGCCACTGCAAAATGATGCCTACAAAACCAAGATCAAGGTCGCGGTTGGTGCAGGCGAAGCGCCATGTGTTTTTCCAAGCTGGGGCGGTGGCCCATTGTACGAATACGTCAAAGCCAACCAGGTGATTGACCTGACCGCCATGCTCAACGAGGGTGCTTACAAGGGCCGCTTCTTGAACGCGGCCTTCAGTTCGATCACCTTCAACAACAAGATTTATGGCGTGCCCGTCGAGAACGTCGCCGTCTCGGTGTTTTATTACAACAAGGAAATGTTCACCAAGCTCGGCATCAAAGAACCACAAACCCTGAACGAGTTGGTCGCGGCGGCCAACAAGCTCAAGGCCAACGGCATCATCCCGTTCTCGCTGGCGAACAAAACCAAATGGACCGGTTCGATGTACTTCATGTACATGGTGGATCGCCTCGGTGGAGCCAAAGCCTTTGTCAGCGCCGCCACTCGGGCCAAGGGCGGCAGCTTCCAAAATCCGGTCTTCGTTCGCGCTGGCAAGATGCTGCAAGATTGGGTCAAAGCTGGGTACTTCAACGAGGGCTTCAACGGCCTCGATTACGACAGTGGTCAATCTCGAGGGCTCTTGTACGCGGGCAAAGCCGCAATGGAATTGATGGGCAACTGGAGCACCTCGATCATGAGCGGCGAGAACCCAGAATTCCTCAAAAAATCTGGCATTTTCCCCTTCCCTGTGACGCGGGCTGGCGCTGCGGGCAATGTGGTCGGCACGGTTGGCGACAATTATTACAGCATCTCGAGCAGTTGCAAAAACCCCAAAGAAGCCTTCGAGATGATCAAATTCTTGATCGATGACAAGGCCGTGGCCGAACGTGGCGAAGCTGGACGCATCCCACCCGTCAAGGGCTTCACGCCAAAAGATCCGGACCTCAAAAACATTGTTGCCCTGGTCAACAACGCTCCTGGCACGCAACTCTGGTACGACCAATACCTGACCCCAGAATTGGGCGAGGCGCACAAGGACACCACCCAAGCCTTGATGGGCCTGACGATCACCCCAGAACAGGCCGCGAAGACGATGGAAGACACCGCCAAGCGCGTGATGGGCAAGTAAAGCAAAGGAGTGTGGAACCCCACGCGAACCGGTTCGGATCTTGACGCTCGAGCAGCACATACTCGGGCACAACACGCTTGAACAGAGCGCATTCAAGGTTCAACCCCGTGGGGTTCCACGCAACACCATGACGACTCGAGCCATCACCACAACCGCAAAACGCAAACCCATCGACGAGTACGCCGTCACCGCGATCTTGTTTCTCGCGCCAACCGTGCTGCTGCTGTGCGTGTTCGTCGTCTGGCCGATCCTCGAATCCACCCGCTTGAGCTTCACGCAATGGACCGGCTTGGGCAAATCACAAGTCTATGTCGGTTGGAGCAACTGGTTGCGACTCGTGCAGGACGAAGTTTTCTGGCGGGCCTTGGGCAACAACCTGATCCTGGCGGTGCTTTCGATCCTGGTGCAATTGCCAATTGCGCTGGCACTCGCGGTGCTGCTCGACAAGGGCGGACAACGTTTTCGCATCTTCAAACTCTCGTACTTCATGCCGCTGTTGATCTCGAGTGTGGCGATTGGTTTTTTGTTCAAGTACATTTACGATCCAAACTTTGGAATTCTCAACGCCGTCCTCAACAGCGTCGGCCTGAGCATGCTCGCCAAGAGTTGGCTGGGCGATCCGAACATCGCGCTTTACGCGGTGCTGGCCGTGATCTGCTGGCAGTTTATTCCCTTTTACATGCTGATTTTTCAAGCCGCCCTCGCCTCGATGCCTGGCGAATTGCACGATGCGGCGATGATAGATGGTGCCACCGAAAATCAATTCTTCTGGCGCATCACGCTACCGATGCTGCAAGGCACGATTCGCACCTCGGCGGTACTCTCATTGATTGGCAGCTTGCGTTACTTCGACCTGATTTACGTGCTGACCGGTGGTGGCCCGAGCGGTTCAACCGAACTGATGGCGACCTACATGTACAAGCAAGCCTTCGCGTCGTTCAACTTCGGTTATGGCAGCACCGTCGCAGTCGCGTTGATCCTGGTGGTCCTGGCGATGTCCGGGATCGTGCTGACCTTGACCCGACGCTTTCAAACGGAGGCATGACATGACTCGAGAACCTGGACAACCCGTAGGGTGCGCCCTTGAGCGCACCACCTGTACAGACAGCGTATTGACGAGCGCACCCTACGAAAGCACTCACGTCTCGAGAACTCGAGGATCATCATGACCCGCGCCCGTTTCCATCCGGTCGTCTGGCTGCTGGCACTCGCCTGGTTGGTTCTGACCTTCTTTCCATTCTGGTTCATGGTCTCGAGTAGTTTCAAAGGTGCGCTGGAGACGTACTCGAATCCCGTTTGGGCACTGCCGATCAAACCGAATGTTGACAATTACGTGGCGGTGCTTTCGGGCGGATTTTTTCGCTATTTGTTCAACAGCCTGCTGGTCGTTTCGATCTCGGTTTGTCTGATTTTGTTCCTGAGCGCGATGGCCGCTTACGTCTTTGCACGCCTGCCGTACCGTCCGGCGCAAAACCTGTTTGGCCTGATCGTCGCGGGCTTGGCCGTGCCGGTTCACGTCACACTGATTCCGATTTACTCGCTGACCACGAAACTCGGGATTTACGACACGCCCTGGGCACTGATCGGGCCATACGTGGCCTTCAGTTTGCCGTTGAGCATTTTTATCCTGACCGAATTCGTGCGACAGATTCCTCGAGAACTTGACGATGCCGCCCGAGTCGACGGTTGCTCACCCGCCCGCACTTTTTTTGCAATCATCTTGCCACTGACCGGCCCCGGCATGGCGACGATGGCGATTTACAACACGGTCATGCTCTGGAATGAATTCGTCTTTGCCTACACCCTGACCTCGAGCCCAGCGCAACGCACACTGCCATTGGCGATCTGGGAATTCCAAGGCCAGTATTCTGGGAACATTCCGGCGATCATGACGGTGCTAACCCTGACCGCGCTGCCAATAATTATCGCCTACATTTTTGGTCAGGAACGCATCATCAAAGGCATGATGGCGGGCGCACTCAAAGGCTGATCTCGAGGCCGACCTCAGATTTCTCGAGCACAAATTTTGATAGAAAAATCTTCTCGAGCACCATTCGCCCTATCTGATTGACTCGAGTTCGAGCTCCAATCGATCCACCCAAGGAATCCCATGACCGAACCCATTCGCATTGCCGTGGTCGGCTGCGGC
>JANOWZ010000426.1:0-1747 GCA_031418155.1 Deinococcales bacterium | reverse complement strand
ATAACCGGCGACATCGTAAATGTATTTTTCGGGATACAAGGCTGTGAGTTGGCCGCCCGCCTCGGGTAAAGGGTCGATCAGGCGCATCGTCAGGTCACGCATTCCGGTGTAGAACGCGGCGAAAAGTCCGACAGGTCCAGCCCCGATGATGATCACGTCTGTGCTTGGCATGGGAAAAGCGTAACACCCACCGGGTCAGGACGAATGTCGAGTGCGAATCAGTCTTCGGCAGCGGTCACAATTTCGATCACGCCATACAAATCTGGGCTCGAGCGTGACACCGCATCGGACGTGCCACGAATCAGAATGCCTGGAATGCCCAGGGCCTCCGCTCCAAGCACGTCATGGCGTGGGTTATCGCCGATCATCCAGACGGTTTCAGGATGGTCAAGCGTCTCGAGCACGTGTTGAAAGATGCGTGGATTGGGTTTCTCGAAGCCAATTTCGGCAGAATTGAAAACGTGCGTGAAATGGGCAAGCAAGCCAAGTTGTTCGAGCAATTCCTCGAGTCCAGGCGAGAAGTTCGAGATGATCGCGTGTGACCAGCCAAGCCTGGTCAACGTCTCGAGGGTCGGCACGGTGTCCTCAAAAACCTGCCAGTTCCTCGGGTCGAGAAAAGAGGTTCTTCGCCACTTTTGGTGCAAGCTTGAGCGGCAATTCAATCGTGCAGTACAACTTTTTAATCCTTACGTCATGTTCAAAGTCGCACAGGATTTTGAAACACCTCCTTTACCCAAGGGATGCTGTCTTGAACACGCTCAAGTTCATTCGACCGGAAACCACCTGCACCAAAAGTAAAGAAGAACCAGAAAAGAAAAGCGAATCTGTTTGGCACAGACCGTGGCGATTTTCGGCTGAACACCCAAAGTCTCAAAAATTCGTTCAAACAGTGGTTCGATCCATTCTTGCCACCAGGCATCGGCGCTCGAGATGTGGCCGTGTTCAACCTCGGGTGAATGCCAGGGAAAACCGCTGGAAAGAAACGGGCGAATCTGATCTCGGGTGATTGTGTGACCGGGCAGTTGATCGTTCAGAGCAGCGATACCAAGCCCACTCCAGGAATCGGTCAGGTCGGCGAGCGTGCCGCCAAAATCCCAGAGCAGTCGCTTTCGCTTCACGCGCCCGAACCAAGCTGCCCGATTTGCTCGAGTGCCGCATCCAAATCCACGCCAACACTCGAGTCCAGGAAGTACGGGCGTGGCAGGTTCAGAAACTCTTTCAAGAATGTGATCGTCACGAACGACAACCCAAACACGATTCCGAGGGCTCGACCGCCAGCGCCACCGGAGAGCGAGTAGCACAGGCTCAAAAGCGCAATGAAGGCGATGTCCGAACCGAGGTACGTCACATCACAAGCAAGAAAAACGGTTCGAGTCCGGGCATGAATCGTTGAATGGCAATGATCAGGTCCATACCCCAGGATGTCTCGAAAGCAGGACGGGCAAATTCAGCTACGGTTTCAGGCGCTGCCATGGTTGAAGGTTGCCATACAACCACCATCGACGGTAACACTCAAACCGGTCATGGACGAACTTTTTTCAGACGCGAGGGAAACCACCATCCGAGCGATCTTGAGGGCTCGGGCCTGACGGAGGACGTAATATGAGCTGGCAAGCAACCGCTCGAGCCAGGAGGCATTCATGACGCAAACCCCAACCCCACAGGCCACCCCGAAACCCAAAGGAGTAGATGGCAGCAACACCGGCATTCAAGCCGGGTTGATCTGGTTCAACGGCAAACTCGTGCC
>JANOWZ010000425.1:0-1646 GCA_031418155.1 Deinococcales bacterium | reverse complement strand
AAACCGCTCGAGCGGCAAAACCCGGTTGTACTCCGAACGCGACGTTGAACACCTGCGCGAAATTCGCCGCCTGACCCAAGAACTCGGCGTGAATTTGGCGGGTGTCGAAGAGGTCATGAAACTCCGTCACGAACTCGACGATGTGCAGGCGCAACTCGAGGGTGAAATCGTTCGGCTCGAGGGTGCAATCCGTGGGCATTTTGAGCACACCGGTTTGGACAACTCGACCGACCCGAAAGACCGGCCCGTTTACGTGATCTCGGTCGCGGCAGAACTCGTGGACATGCACCCGCAAACGCTGCGATTGTACGAACGCAAAGGCTTGATTCGACCGCGACGCTCGAGCGGCAAAACGCGGTTGTATTCTGAGCGCGATGTCGAACACCTGCGCGAGATTCGCCGCCTGACCCAAGAACTCGGCGTGAACCTTGCCGGAGTCGAAGAGATCATGCGCCTGCGCTTCGAGCTTGACGGCGCACAAGACCAACTCGAAGGTGAAGTCTCGAGGTTGCAAGTTGAGATTTCCGAACGCATTGAGCGCATGAAAAATGCACTGCCGAGCGGCGAGCAACCAAAGGATTGATATGGAACTCGAGCCATTGTGCCCCACTTCTGGAATTCCGGGGCAGCCTGTGAAACTCGCCACCATCAAAGCGTTGTTGCAACCGCACGCCATGATCAAACTCGAACCGAGCGAATCGTTTTTCTTTTGCCCACAATCCGATTGCGAAACCGTATATTTCAGTCAACACTCGAGCTTCAATGTGCGAGACGTTCGGGTTCCCGTGTTTCAAAAAGACCATCATCCTGACGTGCCGATTTGTTCATGTTTCGGATTCACCCGAGGAGAACTGCAAAACCCTGAAGCTGCCCGGAGAATCGAGACCGAAATTCGAGCTCACATTGCCGCGAAACGTTGCGCCTGTGATGTGCGAAATCCGCAGGGACGTTGCTGTCTATCAAACGTGACTCAAATTGCCACTCATATCGACTGAATTCGGAGCATTGTCCTTTGTCTTCTCTAGTCTCACCTGATCCAACTTGAGGCCCTGTTTGCACGGATTGCACCGCCATCCGACTTGCGTTCATTCCAAACTCCAATCTCGAGCACAGACCCAAAATCCAAGCCAGATTTGACCCCCTATTCTCGGGCCGCATCGCTACACTGATGGAGCATGATTCAAGGGCGACTGCGCGAAGTACCATTGCAAGACATCTTCCACCTGATCGCCAGCGGTCAGAAATCCGGTGTCTTGAGCGTGACCCTCGACGAGCGTGAAGCCCGCTCGCATTTCGAGATGGGCCGTGTCCTGTACGCCCGAGTCGAAGATGGCGCGAGCCTCGGCGAGTACCTGGTGCGCCTCGAGTTGATGGCCCCAGAAGAAGTCCAATCGCTCATCCAACGCCAAGTGCGCGAGAATCCACACACACCGCTCGGCATGATGGCGGTGCGCAGCGGCATCATCAACGAAACTGAATTGCGCAATGGACTCGAGGCGCAAGTATTGGACGCGATGATCGAGATGCTGGTCTGGAGTGACAACCCTCGAGCCCGCTTTAATTTCAAAGAACGCGGCGCGGATTCCTCGCAAGTGCCGACACCGCACACGATGGATGCGCAAGGCCTGCTGATGGAATCGACCCGT
>JANOWZ010000424.1:0-2610 GCA_031418155.1 Deinococcales bacterium | reverse complement strand
AAGAATTCTCGAGCGATGACCGGCTCGTGACGGTCTATGTCAAAACCTTGCGCCGTAAATTGGGTCACGACGCGATCCAAACCGTGCGCGGAGTCGGTTATCGTTTTCCGGGAAACCAGTCATGAGTTTTGAGTTTGAAATTGGTGGCGGTTGATCTCGAACCTGGTTCCTCAAGCCACAACCCAGAGCATCTATTGCACAACGCCGATTGCTGATCCGTTACGTCGGCAACCTGACCGTGAACGTGCTGCCCGCCCTCGGTTCGCTGCTCACACCGATACTGCCTCCATGCAATTCCACCAGGCGTTTGGTCAGCGTCAAACCCAACCCGAATCCCTTGTGTCCCTCGAGTGCCGAAGATGCCTGCGCAAAGGGTTCAAAAATCCGTTCGAGTTCATTACTGGCAATCCCAACCCCGGAGTCTTTCACGGCAATCTCGAGCGTGCCTGTGTACAGGCCCATGCCAGGTTTGGCTGTGACCTGAATCGTACCGTTTTCCGGTGTGAACTGCACCGCGTTCGAGAGCAAATTCAGCATGATCTGCTTGAGTTGCCGCGAGCCCGCCACAACGGTTTCCAGGCCCGGTGCGATGCTTAACTCGAGCTTGATGCCTTGCGCATCGGCCCGATGACGCACCAGCGACAGGCTGGATTCGAGCAGCATGGCCAAGTCCAAAGGCTCGAGTTGAAAACTGATATTGCCAGAATCGACTTTCGAGAGGTCCAGCAGATCGTTGATCAACGCCAGCAGGTGATCGCTGGCAGCGTTGATTTCGGCCACGCAATCGGCCTGATCTGGGTTGAGCTTGCCGATCTCGGGATTCTCGAGCAAATCGGCGAAACCGACCAGCGCGTGCAATGGCGTGCGCAACTCGTGCGAGACGTTCGCCAAAAATTCGGATTTCAGGCGGTTGGCGCGTTGCGCATCCTTCAAGGCTTCCTCGGCCCGAGCTTCCGCTTTGCGCCGCTCCGAGACATCCACGCCCTTGCCGACAAAATGTGTGACCACACCGTTGGCATCGCGCAACGGCGCGACCGACCAGATCACCTCATGGCGTTCACCGCATTTGGTCACAATCGGAATTTCAATCTCGAGCGAATTGGACCCTGCGGAAAGCTGCTCGAAGCGCTCAAGCACCCGCTGCGCATCCAGATCGGTCATCAGGGTTTCCCAAAACGGACGCGCCGTCAACTCCGAGAGTTCAAAGCCGGTCAAGGTTTGGGCCGCACGGTTGAACTGCACCACCCGACTTTCACGGTCCACCACCACGATCAAGGTGTTGGCCGCATCCGTGACCGCCGCAATGAAATCCCGTTCGCGTTGAATTTCACGCTCGAGCCGGTAACGTTCGGTCAAATCCGTAACCACCGTGACCGTTCCCGCGAACTGACCGTCTTTTAAGCGCGGCACGGAAGTCAGCAGGACATGCAATTCCGTACCGTCTCGGCGCAACATCTGCGTTTCCATGACACCGCCCTTGCCTTGACGGGCCGCCTCCCAACCGGCATTGCGGGTTTGTGGTTGTTGATCCATACCGGTCATCGCGTACCGCCCGATCATCTCATACTGCACCCAGCCCATCATGCGGGCCAAGGCCGGATTGATGTACTCGAAACGCCGGTTCCCATCCACGACCGCCAAACCTTGACCCATCGCCTCCATGACCTGCATCGAAAAATCGCGTTCTGCCGCGAGGGCCTCGAGTGCACTTTGCTCTCGCGTGCGGTCCCGAATCAAGGCCACAACCTCATCGTCAAGGCTTCTCGAGAGTCGCGCCTCGAAATGGTGCGGCACACCATCAATTGGCAGCACGTACTCAAACGATTGTGTTTCACCGGTCTCAAGCGCCCGCGTTAACGCCGCCATTGCGCTGCTGGCGAGCGGTTCGGGCATGACCTGATTCAACCGCAGGCCAATGAATTGTTCGGGCGGAATGAACATCAATTCGCGTCCGCCATGCGCCTCCAAGTACGTACCATCACGTGCCAGCCGAAACACCAAATCGGGAATCGCACCCAGCAACGCCTGCTGTCTCGAGGTGATCTCGTGCTCACGCGACTCGGAAGCCTGCGCCACCTGCGCCACGCGCCGCAACGCTAACGCATTCACCGTCAATGCCGCCAGATCCTCAAACGCCTCGAGTTGTCCGGCCTCCAGGCCCGGACGCGGTTTGAAATCCACCACGCACAACACCCCGAGCCGTTCACCGCTGGCAGCAATCAATGGCAGACCCGCATAAAAACGCACACCATTGGCTGCCCGCACCAGCGGTTCGTTCGCAAAACGTGGATCGAGGCTTGCATCCGCGACAATCAAGGCCGTGTCGCCCTGCAAGGTGCGCATGCAAAAGGTTGGATCGTTCCTCGCAGCGTCCAAACCACAACTTGCGCCAACCGAAAGCCCATCCGACCCCAGCAGGCGGACCACAGCCACTGGAGCCTGCAAGACCTGACAAGCCAACCGTGTTAAGCGCTCGAGTACCACAACTGGGGGCGCTTCAAAGGAAACAGCGGCTCGTGAAGTATGCAATGCTGGCTGAACCTCTGAGGATTCAGCCAGCATTGGTGTGCTCAAGACTTTGCGGCGCGACATGACGCAATCCTAGCGCTT
>JANOWZ010000423.1:0-29697 GCA_031418155.1 Deinococcales bacterium | reverse complement strand
GATGAACCGCGAGGCTCGAGTTGTGACGTAAACTAGACTCAGACTCAAGCACAACTTGGCTCGAGTACGGTTGAGTAAGCACGATAGGAGAACCCCATGCCAACACTCGGCATTCGTTTTGACAATGGTCCCAAACTTCATCCATTCGAGGTCGGCGGCGAAATCTTCGCGCCGGATACTCGGGTTGTTGTTCAATCTCGGCGCGGCCCAGAAATTGGTACGGTTCGCACCACCAGCAAAACTGCGCCACGTGGCGAGGCCATCGGTAAAATCTTGCGGGCCGCGACACCCGAAGACCTCGAACATCAAACCGAACTTGAGGCGACCGCGAACGACATCAAATGGTTCATGCGCCAAAAAACCCGTGAGCGCAAAATCGATGCGAAAATTGTCGCCATCGAATTCACGCTCGATGCGGCCAGCATCACGGTTTCGTACTCGAGTGAAAGCCGGATCGAACTGCGGCAACTGGCGCAAGATCTGGGCACAAAAACCCGAGCGCAGATTCACTTCCATCCGGTCGGCGCTCGAGATCAGGCGAGGATTCTCGGTGTGCTTGGCGCGTGCGGCACAGAAAATTGCTCGAGCCATCACCTGCAAGATTTCACGCCAGTCACGATCAAGATGTCACGCGATCAGCAATTGCCTTTGAATCCAGAGAAGATTTCCGGGCCGTGCGGCAGGTTGCTGTGCTGCCTGCAATACGAGCACGACATGTACAAAGAACTCCTCAAAGACTTGCCGCGCAAAGGTGCGAAAGTGTGCAGCACCGACGACTCGAGCCTGTGCGGAAAGGTGGCGAAATTGCACCCGCTGAAGGGAACCGTCGAGGTGCGCAGCGAAGAGGGCCAATGGTTCGAGGCCAGACCCGAACAACTCCGCCCCGCGTGAGGTTCACGCAACTCCGCCCCGCGTGAGGTTCACGCAACTCCGCCCCGCCTAAATCCTCGAGTCAAACCGAAACCGAATCCGACGCAAGGCCAGCCATTTTCATGCTGGCCTTGTTTGCGTACATCATCTGATCGGCCACACGCAGTGTTTGATCGAGGTCATCCGCCGCCAAGGCCCAACCGACCGCAACCGCCGGGAAACGATGGCGCACTCGAGCCGCAAACTCCTCACCATGCTCGAGCGTTGGATGCAAGCCAACGAATTCATCACCGCCGACGCGAAAGAAAATGTCTTCCTTGCGGGCCTCGAGCTTGAGGGCTTTCACGAACTCGAGCAGGTGCGCGTCACCAGCCGCGTGACCCTTTTGGTCATTGATTTGCTTCAAGTCGTTGACATCCCAGGCCGTGACCAGCAATGGCACGTCCTGCCGCGAGGTCAAACCCCAATACCGTTCGAACGCAGCCCGCAACGAACGCCGATTTTCGAGGTCGGTCAATTCGTCACGCAGGGCTGAACGCTCGAGTTGACGTTGTGAACGCTCTAATCGCATGAACAGGTCATGCAAGATGGCTCCAATCCAGGCTCCAAGCGTGATTTGCACGGCGGCAAAAGGCCATTGGGGTTCGCTTGCCTGCGGAATCAAAAAGGCCAAACCAATCAACCAAGCGAGCAAGGCCGCGCCACGACCAACGTAAACCCCGTAGCCCATGATGGCTGGGGTGATGACCGCGCTGAATCCGAGCACCCCCAACTCGAGTTGATTGATCACCCCGGTTGGATCGGAGCGCATCCAGTAAAAGATTGCAAAGCTCGAGATGAAAAACAGACTCACCCCAAACATTGGCTTGTACCGGGCCACGAATTGCGCCAGCAGAATCACGACCAGATAGCAACCCAGGCGAAGCCAATCACCACGTTGACCGTTGAGGGTGTTGATCAGCACGGCAATCAACAAGGCAACCCGAATGGTTCTCCAGAGGCTTTTTTGGTAATGTTCGTCGAGCAGTTCAAATTTCATTGATTTGATTCCAGGATGATGCCTTCATTATTGACCTGAAGGCAGCGAATGTAAGCTTGAGAGTATACGGTTCAAACAAAAACTTGCGTTCAAAATTGCATGATCGAGATCGACCAACAAGGTTAGGGCATCCAGATTCAGGCATCCAGACTCATACTTGAGAAACGCAAAACGCCCGCTCAACTCGAGCGGGCGTTCTTCAAAACTTCTTCGCTTACTTCATCATCGCTTTTTTGCCGGTCGCCATCTCCCAAACGCTGTAATCAACTGCTTTTGCGTCCGGTGCTTCCTTCAAAATGCCCTGGTCCATCAGGATCTTGACGCTACCCTTGTAGGCGGCAGGATCGAGGTATCCGGGCATGCCCTTGAGCGTCGAACCAGCCTTGTAAAGCAATGCAACTTGCTGCATTTGCCAGGTTTGATGGCCCTTCGCGTCCGCCCTCGAGCCGCTGCCCTTGCAGGTGTTGCCGCACTGTGGCAAGACGATCTCGACAGCTTCTTTCTGATTGGCCACGGCGTAATTCCAACCCTTGATGCTGGCCCGCACGAGCTTCGCGGCGACTTCCTTGCCGCTCATGCCGGAATTCTTGTAGTTCGCATCCGCCAGGACTTTCTCGCTAGTGAACATCAAATCCTCGAGCAGATTGATGCCGACATCGGCGAGCTTAACGATCTTCAATTGCGAGAACGGGTAGCCCAAACCGATGATCTGATCGACCTCGTTGTAGGTCATGGCCGAAACCGCATCGACCTTATCTGGGAAGACCACGGCAGGATCGAACGGGAAGGTCACGGCCTGCACGTCCGGGTTGGCAACGCCCGCATCTAAACTCGAGGTCAGGCCCGCAGCTTTGAGGGCCGCGATTGCTGGGTACTCGTTGCCGGACGGCCACACGCCGATGCGCTTGCCCTTCAAATCCGCAATCTTGTTGATACCAGATTTTTTCAGCATGACAAGCGTGAAACCGGACTTCTGGAAAATCTGCGCGATGTGAACGACTGGAGCGCCCTTGGAACGCGCCGTCAGGAGGTCCGCGATCCAGGTCGTGCCGAAATCGGCAGCACCGGTCTGAACCACCTGAATTGGGCTTTGATCGCCCGCTGGCAAGAGGGTCACGTCCAATCCCTCAGCCTTGAAATAGCCTTTTTCTTTGGCAACCATGAAGCCCGCAAATTGAGCCTGCGGGAACCACTTGAGTTGCAACTTGACCTCAACCATCTTGTCCTGGGCTTGGGTGCCCGAGACAGCCAGGATTGCTGCGGCGGAAGCGGCGGCCAGTGCGATAAAACGTTTTTTCATATTGCCCTCCGAGGCCCATCTTAACTCGAGTCTCGAGAATTGCGGCGATCCGGCAGGGTTAAACGTCTTCGGTTCGGAACGAGACATGCCAACCCGTCAGGCGACGCTCGAGGTAGGCGACCAGGTTGTAGAACGAAATGCCGATCACACTGGCAACGATGATCGCTGCCCAAACGATATCGAACGAAAAACGGCCCGCCTCGATCTGAATGCGGAACCCCAAACCCGAACCGGTCGCACCGAAGAACTCGCCGACAATGGCACCGATCAAACCAAGAGTTGTCCCGATCTTCAGGGCGTTAAATACGAACGGTAGCGCATTCGGAACACGCAAACTCGAGAAGGCTTGCGAATCGCTGGCGGCATACGAACGCATCAAATCCAAGTGCATTGGGTTGACTTCGGTCAGGCCACGCACGGCATTGACGACCACTGGAAAGAAGACCGTGATCGCCACGACCCAGGCTTTCGACGACCACTCGAGCCCAACAATTTTGATGATGACCGGTGCGAGTGCGACAATCGGCATGCTCGAAAGAACCGTGGCGAACGGCAGCAGGCCACGCTCGAGGAACTTGAACCTCGAGACGAGCAAGGCGAGAAGAAGTCCAGCCGCCGAGCCAAATAGAAAACCGATCAACGCCTCGAGCACAAAAGTTTGATACGCATCACGCAGCAGGACTTCGCGCACCGTCCAAAGCGTACTGAAGACTTGCGTCGGTGCGGGAACCAGCGCGAGTGGAATTCGGAAGGCGCGAATCAATGCTTCGACAAATGTGACGACCAAAACAAACGTCAAACCGGCGGGCAGGAAATCGACCAGCCGGTTTTTGCTTCTCGAGTCCACCACCCAACTGGCGATGCGACCAACACCGGTTGCTCCGACGATTAGACCGACCCAAGCCAGCAAAATGATTGGTAACGGTGCAACTTCTGTGCGATTCCAAACGCTCGAGATCGCAACGATCAGCACTGCAAAACCAGTTAACGTTAATGCGATTGCGACCGGAAGGGCATTGGGGCCTCGAGTCGAATTAAGACTTATCTGTTGCGTTGCCACGGTGTCACCCACCCTTCGAGCCGATTGACCAACGCGACCAAAGCAATGCCCAACAAACTTGAAGCCAGCATCAGCACCCAGGTTCCAACCACATCCGAAGCCCTCGAGTTTTCTGCAAGCATCTTGCCAAGTCCACCTGTGCTGATGGTTGAAATTTCACCGATGATGCTGCCCACCAAAGCCGCCGCCGCCGAAACTTTGAAGGCCGTGAACAGGTACGGCACACTCGCCGGGAATCGCAAAACGCTGAAGGTTTGCAAGCTCGAGGCGTTGTAGGTTTTCATCAAATCGAGCGCGAGCGCGTCTGGGCTGCGCAAGCCTTTCGCCACGCCGATGCTGATCGGAAAGAACGCGATGTACGCCGCGATGATCGCCTTTGGGAACCACCCTTGAACACCGTACTGCCCCAATAAGACTGCCAGCATCGGCGCAATCGCCACGACTGGCACGGTCTGTGACGCGACCAACCACGGCAGGATCGCCTTCTCAAAGGCTCGAGATGCGACCAGCAGGACCGCGAAACCCAGCCCAACCAAGGCCGCCAAAGCCAAACCCACCAACGTCTCCAGGCCGGTGATGAAGGCATTGAATGGAATCGCCGTGTTGGTGAACGGCGGCCATGAGAGTGCGGCGATCCCTCGAGCCAACTGACTGGGTGCAGGCACGACCGGGGAACGCAAATCCCAAGCGCACTCCCAAGCTGACTTGCAATCCAAGACCGCACCAGACTCGAGCGAACGTTGGGCCGCCGGAACATTCGCCAGCAGCATCAACGGCACGTACAGCGCCGCCAGGATCAACGCCACAACAACAATCGGCAAGAAATTGGCTCGAGCCTGTATCACTCGTGCGCCTCGTAACCATGACCGTGACGCAAGCTCTCGCGGACTTCGGTGGCGATCTCAAAGAACCTGGGACTTTCTCGGGTGTCAAAATCCCTGGGTTGTGGCAAATCAACAGTGATGATTTTTTCAATCTTTCCTGGGCGTGGTGTCATGACCACGATGCGGGTCGAGAGAAACACTGCCTCAGGAATCGAGTGCGTCACAAAAATCACCGTCTTGCCCGTCTCGCGCCAGAGCCGCAACAACTCGAGGTTCAAGTTCTCGCGGGTGATTTCGTCCAAGGCTCCGAACGGTTCATCCATGAACAAGAGTTGCGGCTCGAACGCCAAAGCCCTGGCGATGCTGACCCGTTGCTGCATCCCACCCGAAAGTTGCCACGGGTAATTTCGAGCAAACTTCTCAAGACCGACCAGTTTCAGCATTTTCTCGGCGCGTTCTTTGCGTTCCGCGACCGGGAAGTTCATCACCTCGAGCGGCAACATCACGTTCGCCATGACGGTGCGCCACTCGAAGAGGGCTGGAGCCTGAAAGACGTACCCATAGGCTCGAGCTTTGCGAGCTTCATCCGGGGTTTTGCCACCCAAGCGCAAATCGCCAGAACTTGGTTGAATCAAATCTGCCAGCAAACGCAGTAAGGTCGTTTTGCCGCACCCGCTCGGACCAATCAAGGAAATAAACTCGCCAGGTTGAATCTCGAGGTTGGCATCCTTCAACGCGACCGTCTCGAGCGCTTCCCCACCCGGACCTCGCGTGCGGTAAATCATCGAAACGTCATTGACCGAAACAATCGATTCTCGAGTTGCTGCTTGCTGAATTTGCGTCATGAAATCCTCGTCAGGACAATCTACCGTTTTCAAACACAAACGTCACCCGAGGTTATCGAACCATCCCAACCAAACTCGAGGATGACGGCGTTCATAAACGACAGCAATCACCAAGACGGTTTCGCCAGAGAACCGGTAAACGATCTGGTACGGAAAACGACCCACAGCAACGCGACGAAGACCACGCCCGTTCAAGCCCGAACCAGTTTCAAGAAATCTCGAGCAGCACATCAACCCGACCTGTGGCTGCGCTCGAGAATTCAGAACCCAAGCCGAAACGCACCGTAACTCCCTTGCGTTTCGATCAAATCCTCAATCGCAGCCTCAAATACTCGTCATGGAAGGGCGGCTTTGACACGTTTCAGCACTTCCTCTCGAGTATGAACGCATTGCACCACGGTCAAACGCCGCCAAACGTCGGTCCGATTCCTTGACCCACATCGTCTCGAGTAAGGCTACGCAGCACGGTGTGTGCCAGCGTTGCGTGTGTTTTCAAACCGAGTTCGAGCATCCCGCGCTCCAGTTCGATCATGCACATGGGTTCAGTTTTGCTGTCTCGAACAGGTGAGATCATTTATTCAGGTTTGACCCGAGTGTTTTCGGATTGCTTGAACCACCAACGACTGCCGCAACCTGCAAACGGTTCATCTGCGAATCGTGGAATCATGACCGGGATTGATGAAGCCTGCGAACACATGTTTGATTTGGGTCACACCCCTTGACCTCGAGTGCGCTCCAGGTTTTACGCTGTGGGCATGAGCCAACTTTCTGCCTGCAAACTTTCTGTTCGGGATGCCGCCGATCAGACTGGGGTGAGCGTGTACACGCTGCACTACTACGAACGCGAGGGTTTGTTGCGAACCGTCCGAACCCAGAGCGGCCACCGCCGTTACGCCGAAAACGATTTGGGGTGGATCAGGATTCTGACCTGCCTGCGGCAAACCGGAATGCCGATCCGCAAAATGCGTGAATTTGCCGAGTTGGTGCGCCAAGATCAATCCAACATCCCAGAACGCATCAGGATGCTCGAGGCACATCGTGCGGATGTGCTGGATCACATCGCCGAGTTGGGCCGCAACCTCAAGCATGTCGAGGGCAAGATTCGGCATTATCGGCAGGCGTTGGATGGTTAATCTTTGGTCTTCAGGGCGCGTTTGTACACATCCAAATACTGCGGCAAAATCAAACCGGGCCGGAAGTGCTTGAACGCCCGAATCCTGGCGCGTTCGCCCATCTCAAAACGGCGTTCCGGCTCGAGAATTTCGATTCCGGCGGCGATCATGCCCTCAACATCCCCGATGGGGCGCACGAAGCCGGTCTCGCCGTCCGCAACCACCTCGGGGATGCCGCCCGCGTCGCTCGAAACGACCGGTACGCCGCAGGCCATCGCCTCGAGTGCGACCAGCCCGAACGATTCTTGACTCGAGGGCAGCAGGAACAGGTCGGCCACGCCCAAGACCGTCTCGAGGATCGGAAATGCGCCCAGGAAATGCACCTTATCGGCCACACCGAGTTGTCGGGCCAACTCGAGGCAGCGCGGACGGTCCGGGCCTTCACCGGCCATCAGTAGGCGTGCGGGGCGTTGCGCGACAATCCCGGCGAAGGTGCGCACGACATCTTCTGGGCGTTTGACGGCCCGAAAGTTGCTGGCGTGCATGACAATCGCCTCGTCTTTGCTGGCGAACCGGGCTCGGTAGCCGGGATCGCGGATCGGTCGGAACCGATCGAGGTCTACCCAGTTGTACACCACGTCAATCGGTCTCGAGATGCCGAACGCCTCATGCGTGTGATCCGCCAAGTAGTGTGAGACGGCAGTCACGGCATCCGATGCCTCGATTGCGTGCATGGTGGTGCGCAAAAAAGCGGGCTCGAGCCCGACCAGGGTCACGTCTGTTCCGTGCAGTGTGGTCACAACCTTGACATTTGTTCCCGCGATGTCCCTGGCCAGCAATGCGCTGGTCGCGTGTGGGATCGCGTAATGCGCGTGAACCAGTTCAACGCCGTACTCCTCGATCACCTGAACCAGTGTGTTCACGGCGGCCAGTTGGGTTTGCGGTTCATTGAACAGCGGATAGGTCGCGCCTTCGATCTGATGAAAGTAGACCTCGCCGCTCGTCTCGAGGCCGCTCGGGTCGGGGCTGGATCGCGGCAGTCGTGCGCCGGAAAGTCTGAACGGCATTTGCGTGGCGACCATGTGAACCGTGTGCCCCAGGCTCGCCAGCGCCAACGCGAGTTCGGTGGCGACCACGCCGCTCCCCCCGGCGCTCGAGTGGCAGAGGATTGCCAGTTTCATGCTCTCACTTTCCCGAGTTCTGAGACCTGAATCACCGGGGCATCCTACGGTCAACACATGAGCGGTAAGGTCGTGCGAATGACAGATTCGTGAGGGATATCAAAGCCGAATGCGCGAGTGTCCGAAGGCTCCCGACGTTGCCTGTGACCTCGGACCCATGACCTGTGACTTTCCTAACTTGCGTCACAAGCGCTTACGGTCTAGAATCACGTGTTCCCATCAACTCGAGCACCTGCGGCCAGACGGCCTTCTCGAGCCTGGGTTTGCTCAATTTTTACTGGAGGCTTCATGCACCTGTACTTGGACACCGCCATCGTTGATGAAATCCGTGAAATCGCCGCCTGGGGGATTCTCTCCGGCGTGACCACCAACCCGAGCCTGGTTGCGGGCAGCGGACGCAGGTTTGAGGATGTGATCCGCGAGATTGTCAGCATCGTTGATGGTCCAGTCTCGGCGGAAGTCACGGCACTCGAGACACCCGAGATGATCGCGCAGGGCCGCGAATTACGCAAGATTCACCCGAACGTGGTCGTGAAACTGCCGACCACGCCCGCTGGTTTGGCCGCCTGCAAGGTGCTTTCTGGCGAGGGCCATCCGGTCAACATGACGCTGGTCTTCAGCGCGGTTCAGGCGCTCCTGACGGCCCGAGCCGGTGCGACGTACACCTCGCCATTCCTGGGCCGGGTCGATGACATCGGTTGGGACGGCATGAACTTGATCCAGGACATCCGCACGATTTTGGACATGCATGACCTCCCAACGCAGATCATTGCCGCCTCGATCCGCCATCCGGTTCACGTGCTTCACGCCGCCAAAGCCGGGGCACACATCGGCACGATGCCCGCGAAGATTTTCCAGATGCTCGTCAAGCATCCACTCACGGATGCTGGGCTCGAGAAGTTCATGGCCGACGCAAAGAAGTTTGTTTAAACGCAGAGAAAAGGTGAAAGGTCAAAGTTAAAAGCAACAAAACCGACCCGAGCAACTTGGATTTTCACTTTTTCCTTTTCCCTTTTGACCTTTCACCTTGTTTTTGGGAGCTTGAATGAATTACCTCGAGTTGCAAAGCAAAATCCTGCCCGAACTGCATTTAATGGCCGCCAAAGCGGGCCTGGAAGGGTACAAGGGTCTGACCAAAGATGCCTTGGTACTCTCGATCCTCGAGCATCAGGCCGAGTCGGAAGGTCATCGTTTCGCACGTGGTTTTTTGGAAATTTCCGAGGATGGTTACGGGTTTTTGCAGGAGAACTTGCTCTCAACCGAGTCTCGCAGCGTGATCGTCTCGGCCGGTCTGATCAAGCAATTTCAGTTGCGAACCGGTGATTACATCGTTGGTCTGGCCCGAGCACCACGTGAGAACGAACGCCTGGGCGTGTTAACCCGAGTCGATGCGGTCAACGGTTTGGACCCAGTGCGTGCCGCCGAACGCCCGAAGTTTGATGACTTGATTCCAGAATTTCCGGATCGGCAGATCATGCTCGAGACGACCGGTGATGTGCTCTCGAGCCGGGTGGTGGATTTGCTGGCCCCAATCGGTCGCGGGCAGCGTGGCCTGATCGTCGCGCCACCGAAGGCCGGTAAAACAACGCTCTTGAAACGCATTGCGAACGCAATCACCGAGAACGAACCGGACATTAAGGTGATCGTGCTTTTGGTCGATGAACGCCCCGAGGAGGTCACGGACTTCCGCGAGAGCGTCACCAAGGCTGAAGTCGTCTCTTCAACCTTTGATGAACCGCCAACCAACCACGTGCGAGTCGCCGAATTCGTGCATGAACGCGCCCGACGGATCGTTGAGGACGGGGGTCATGTCGTGATCCTGCTCGATTCAATCACGCGGTTGGCTCGAGCGAACAACCTGGTCACACCGCCGACCGGACGCACCCTTTCGGGAGGTTTGGACTCGAACGCGCTCTACTGGCCCAAACGCTTCCTGGGCGCGGCCCGCAACATTCGCGGCGGCGGTTCACTGACCATTCTGGCGACCGCACTGGTCGAAACTGGCTCGAGGATGGACGACGTGATCTTCGAGGAGTTCAAAGGCACCGGCAACATGGAATTGCACCTGTCACGCAGGCTCGAGGAGCGACGGATCTTCCCGGCGATTGACATTTTGAAATCCGGCACGCGCCGCGAAGAATTGCTGTTGGGTGATGAAACGCTACATAAAATGTGGCTCTTGCGCAAAGTGATTTCCGACATGGACCCGGCTGAGGCGATGGAGATGCTCCTGGGCAGGCTCGGGCGATCCAAGAGCAACAAGGAATTCCTGTCCACGTTGGCGGCGGGATAAACACATGATCTTGGACCTCGAGCCTTGCGAGCAAACCCCAGGCTCGAGCTTGAATTCACCATCTGAAGTCTGGTTTCTGGCCCCATCTCGAGATGAGGAAAGCCTGAGGTTGATTTGAGGCTCCGGAGCGCAACTTTTGACCGGTTCGTGTCGATCCGTCGTCCAGAGCAAACCTCTTGCGATGCGAGGCTCATTTCCGCTCATTGTTGCATCGGTCACAAACCTTCATGAAGGCGTTTGGGCGTGACCCAGGTCCCCTTGCCCCTCTTGCCAGTTTCCGTATTGGCGCGGTAAGTTCTCGCCGAGGGGGTTCCATGCATCAACATCTTCGGCGTGTATTGTGCGCCATCATCTTGCTGATCGTCCCCGCTGGCCTGCTGAACGTTCGGGCACAGACCTCGCCCCCCAGCTCACCGAACCATGCGGCCAACGGAGCACTTGTCATTCCGCTCACCCCAGCCGGTCAGGGTTCGGGTCGTTCGATGGTCTCGAGTACCGCTCAACCTGCAACCGTCACATTGACCAAACGTGCACAAACACCAGCCGCATCGGGAGCCTCTTACCTGCGCTACACCGTGCAATCTGGTGACACGCTCTCGAGCATCGGCCAACGCTACGGTGTCAAAATCCGCGAGATCAAACTGGCCACCGGCATCACCGAAGATGCGCTCAAGCTCGGGCAGGTCCTGCGCATCCCATTGACGACTGCGAAGGTTCAAGCGACCACCTTGGACCGGTTGCCACCCGGTGTCATCGTATACACCGTCAAAGCCAAAGAATCGCTCTCCAGCATCCGCACCCGCTACGGTGTCAGCGAGGCCGACATCATCAACGCCAACCCGACCCTGGTGAGCCTGGATCACCTCAAACCCGGCTCGAGGTTGATGGTCCCCACGACACAAAAAGGCCGTTTGATCAGATTGCCGAAGGGCACGAACCTGCTTGTGGTGGCCGCCAAGCTCGGTGTGCCGCTGACCAAACTGGTCAGTGTCAACGGCCTGCGTGATCCTCGAGAATTAAGTGCTGGTGCGCTGGTGCTCGTTCCGGGCGTTCAAGACAAAGCCAACCGCGACCGACTCCAGAACAAACGCGCCGCCGAACGCCGTCACGAGGTTGTGATGGCTGCCCAGGCGGAGAAAAAAGCCAAAGCCCAGGCCGAAACGAAAGCTCAGGCGAAGCTTGAGGCCCAATCGCAAGCCAAACTTGAGGCCAAACGTGATGCCTTGCGTGACCGACAACGCGCTGCCACCGCCAAAGCGCAACGGGCCAGCATCAGGGTCGTGCCTGAAACCTCAGGCAGTATCGGTGGGTATCGCTGGCCGATGAAGAGCTTTCAGATCACCTCTGGGTATGGAAGGCGCAGCTTCTGGATTGGACGTTCAAACTTCCATACCGGCATCGATTTGGCCGCCCGATACGGCGCACCGATCTATGCCGCCAAATCTGGATACGTGACCGAAGCAGGCTGGGGCAAGTTCGGTTTGAACATCCGTATCAGCACTGGACGCAGCGTCAGCAACATTTACGGCCACATGAGCCGCCTGCAAGTGCGCAACGGAGAATTCGTCAATCGAGGCGAATTGATCGGATATGAAGGATGCACGGGCATTTGCACCGGGTCACACCTGCATTTTGAGGTACAAGTGAGTGGTGCGCCGCGCAATCCCCTCCGTTTTCTTCCCTAAACTGGGCACCTTTCGGCGTGAAAGGCCCTCAAAGCATGCTGTACAGTCGAACCCAGATGGTTTGGCGCTCCTCCTGTCAATGCCAGACGAACCACCTCAAACGATCCAACCAGGTCTTGAACTGGCCTCGGAAACTGATGGCCTGAAGATCGACTCGAGCAACCACTCGAAGTTGGTGCTGCTAATCGACGATGATGAGGTTGTCGTGCGCCTGCTCGAGCGGGCTTTACAAAGTGAGAACTACCGCAGCCTGACCGTCAGTGCCGGACGCGGTTTGGACTTGACGGCGCTCGAGGAACGTCCATTCGCCATCGTTGTGGACATCACCGTGCCGGAGGTGGATGGCTTTGAGATCATTCCGCGATTGCGCCAGCATCCGCTGGCGCAGGGCGTGCCGATTGTGATGATGAGCACCCGCAGCGGCCTCAAGGACCGGCGCTCGAGCCGTGGTTTGCAGAATTTTCTGACCAAACCGTTCCGACCATCGCAGTTGTTGCAGATGTTGCGCAAGTTTGCCAAAGACACCGACCAACCAAGATAGGCCAACCAAGATAGGCCAGCCGGTGTAAGCCTCGAGTCCTCCCTGACCATCATTTATTCGGCATCAAGGTCGTCTGGACCAATAATTTCATAGACATTGCCATCCGGGGCACGAAAATGTTGCCATGCTCGACCGGCATGACGTTGAGCTTCTGGGTACAAAAATTCAATCCCAAATTGAAGCATTGCGGCCTGTGCTTGAGCAAAAGAATCAACCACAAAACCGATCACAGGGGCCGAACCAAAGAATTCATGAAATTCGTCATCATCGTCATAGACGTGAACTTCAGTTCGATCTGGCAAACAAAACCCTACACCCTTGGTTTGCTCCTCAAGCACCTCAAGTCCGAGGACATCCCGATAAAAAGCGGTCATTGCAGCCGAATTTTTGCTGCGAACCCCAAGCCATCCAAGTGAAAGCACCTTCATTTCTCTCCAGAACTTGGCTCGCCACGCTCGAGTCTCAGGTTTAAACGCAAACAACGTATGGGTTGCATGGCTCAATCGGCAGCGTGAGGCTGGCTCGAGCTATGAGTTGGGTCCTCACCGTGAACACCGGCCATGAGCAGGCCCAATTTCTCCTCGGTCGCTTCGCTGGCGGGCATCTCACCGACAATCTCGCCTTCGTACATCACCAGGATGCGATCTGAGAGGCTCATGACCTCGCTGAGGTCTGCCGAGACCAGCAGCACGCCCAAACCCTTGTCTCGGGCCGCCACGATCTGCTCGTGAATGAATTCAATCGCGCCGATGTCCACGCCTCGGGTCGGTTGGCTGGCGACCAGCACCTTTGGGTCTCGAGACAGTTCACGGGCAACAATGATTTTTTGGGCGTTCCCGCCAGAGTAGCCTTTGGCCTGCAAGCTGGTGCTGCGCGGTCGCACATCGAATTCCTCGACCAGTTTGCTGGCGTTCTGCTCAATCGCGTCAAATTTTAAGAGTCCAAACTGTCCCGAGAATTCGTCTTGAATATGATCGCCGAGGATCATGTTTTCGGCGGTGCTGTACTCGAGCACCAGCCCACGTTCGTTGCGGTCCTCGGGGATGTGGCTCACGCCCGCCTGACGCACGCTTCGGGCATCGTTGCGCTCGAGTTTTTGGCCCAAATACTCGACCGTGCCGGTGTAATGCTGCAACCCGGTCACGGCCTCGACCAGTTCGGACTGACCGTTGCCCTCCACGCCAGCGATGCCGACGATCTCACCGGCCCGCACGGTAAAACTGACGTTGTTGACCTTCGGGCGTTCACCGGCCCTCTCGCGCACGGTCAGGTTTTTCAACTCGAGGGCTGCGCCCGCTGGGTGTGCTTCACCCTTTTTGACCGAGAGGATCACCTCCCGCCCGACCATCATCCGGGCAATTTCCGGCGGGGTGATGCCAAGGGTTGGCACCGTGCCGATCATGCGTCCGCCACGCATCACCGAGATGCGATCTGAAACTTGAATCACCTCGCGCAACTTGTGAGAAATGAAAATGACGGCGTTGCCCGCCTTGGCGTAAGTGCGCAGAAACTCGAACAATTCTTCGGTCTCGAGCGGGGTCAGAACCGCCGTGGGTTCGTCCAGGATCAGGATGCTCGAGTTGCGGTAGAGCATTTTCAGGATTTCGACTTTTTGCTGCTTGCCGACCGGCAGTTCCTCAATGATGTCGTCCGGTTTGAGTTCAAAATTGAACTGCTCGATCAGTTGCATCACACGCTGCTCGGCCTTGGCGTAATCGACGCTGACACCGCTGCCAGGCTCGAGCCCGAGGATGATGTTCTCCGTGACCGAGAGCGGTTCGACCAGCATGAAGTGTTGATGCACCATGCCGATGCCGAGTTTGATCGCATCATTTGGGTTGTGGAGTTGAACCTGCGAACCATCGACGATGATCTCACCGGAATCTGGACGCTGCATCCCGTACAAGATTTTCATCAGCGTGCTTTTGCCCGCGCCGTTCTCGCCGACCAGCGCGTGAACCTCGCCCCAGTGCACAGCGAAATCCACGTTGTCATTCGCCCGGACCAGCGGAAATTGCTTTTGGATGGCACGCATTGCCACGGCATCGGTCGCTTTGTGGCCGTTCGAGACTGAGGTCATACCGAGATTATCGCACCTTTATCGGGTGCGGACCAGCCTCGAGTTTGAAGGTGTTACACGGGATCGATGAGCGGACCCTTCCAGATCAGCACGTCACGGCCCCGTTCACGGAACCCCAAACTGTCGTAAAACTCGAGTTGGCGCGGTTCCAGGTCCGGTTGCGTCAGAAGGTACAGGGCGATCACGTCGCCTCGGGCGCGGCACTCGTGAACAATGGCTTCGAGCAGGGCGCTCTCAACCGCCGTCGGAGCCTCAGGGAGCGTGGTCAGGCCGGGAACGACGTGCAATTCTTCGATGGTGGCCCGCCAGCCCAAACGCACCGGACGTGCCTGGAAGGTCACATGGGCGAAACCGACCGCCTGCTCAGACACAGACGGCCCGGGTAAATCTTGCACTGAAACCGCCAAGTACATCGAGGCATCGTCATCGGACAATGCCTGCTCAAGCAGTTGGCGCAGCAAGTCCGGATCGCGGGCCGCTGGAGCGTTGGGCCACTCCAAACAAACCCGCACCAACGCATCCAAATCTCGTCTCGAAACGGCCCGAACCGTGAAACTCGAGTCTTGATTCTCAGCTTGAGGGTTCACAGCTTCAGGCGCTCGGGGCGCTCCACAGCAGGCGACCGCAGCTTGGGCATTTCATGCCGCTGGTTCCAGTTTTGATGCGTTGCTGGATGTTCACCGGCAGGACCACATTGCACCCGCCACACTTGCCGCCGGGTTTGATGGCGACCAGGCCGATGCCGCGTTTGGATTTGCGCACGCTGTCGTACTCGCGCAGGAGTTTGAAATCGATGTCTTCGGAGAGCGTGTTGCGTTTGATCATCTTGTCGTCAAACAATTCTTGAATCGCAACGATGCGCGTCTGATCGAGGTTCTCGAGTTGCTCGAGTTTCGGCAGCAATACGCCGAGTTCCATCTCGAGGCCAGTGATTTTGCCCTCCAATGCCTCCATGCGCTCCACCAGCGGTAGCGCGTCATTCTCGAGTTCTTCGATCCGCCCGGAAAGCTGCATGATCACCGATTCGTACTGTGATTGTTCTTTGGCGCTCATCGCGTGCTTTTGGTCCTGACGTGACTTTTCGCGCTTGGCGCTCAGGTCTTTGAGTTCCAGATCGGCGCTGGAATACTCGCGGCGCACAACACTGTGGTCCTCGCGGGTGCGGGCCAAATCCGTCTCGAGCCTGAATTTTTCGTCGCGGGCCGCTTTGAGTTCGGTGGGGATGCTGGCCTCTTCGAGTTTGAGGGCATCGAGTTCGCTGTCGAGCGTTTGCACGGTGTTTAAACGTTCGAGTTCAGTGCTTGCGCTGCCGGTTTCACTCACGCCTCGCATCTTAACCCCAATTTTTCGAGAGTGCCATTGTGCGACGTGAATTGCGCGGCGATTCTGGCCCGATTCCAATCTTCAAGGGTTCCTTCGGATCACCAACGGTTGTGAAACGAAAAAAGCCTGCGGTTAAACAGGCTTTCTGATCCCGAACCATTGTTGTTTCAGCGTTTGGCGGCATCCAAATCCACGGTGCGAACCCTCGAGCGGTTCAGGTACGGTCCAGGGTTGACCGGTTGACCACCGATGCGCACCTCGTAATGCAAGTGTGGCCCGGTCGAATTGCCGGTCGATCCAACCGCGCCGAGCAGCGTGCCGATGGCGACGCTTTCACCGACCGAGACGTACATCCTCGAGAGGTGTCCGAACAGCGTGCGATAGCCGTAGCCGTGGTCAACCACGACGTGCATTCCATAACCGACGTTTGACCAGCCCGCCTCGACGACCGTGCCTGGGGCGGTGGCAGCCACACGAGTGCCGTATCCTGCGGCGATATCCCAACCGGTGTGACGCTCAAACCGGCCTGTGCGCGGCCCGATGCGCACACCGAAACCGCTGGTGATTTGACCGTAGGCGGGCCAACCCGCTGGCACGGCGGCCTCACGTCTCAACTTGCCCTCGAGCGGCCCGAGCGCCTGTTGCAATGATCCTTCGGTTTGGTTCAGGAATTCATCGAGAGCGCTGTACATCTGTGCTGGGTCATTGATTTCGCTGCCGATTGTTGCGCCACCGCGAGGTTTGCCACTCGAGGCGCGTTGCGGTACGGTGATCCCGGCACGGCTCTGGATGTATTCGACCCGGTTTTGCAGGTCGGTAAGTTTCGCGGTCACACTGTGGGCCTGACGGGTCAGACCGGCGACTTTGCCGACCTCAATGTTCAGTCTCGCCTCGTAATCGCGCTGCTGTTTGGCGAGCTTCGCATCAGAATCCTTTTTTTGTGCCGCAAGGTCATGCTCGAGGATCTGGCGTTGCGCCTCAAGTTGCGCGGTTTTTGCACCCAGCGCGGCGTTCAGGCCGACGCTTCCGGCGAGCAGCATTGGAGCGCCAATCGCACCAATGCCCAAACTGATACCGAGCAGTGCGGCAACGGCCAGGATGCCCCAGGCCAGACGCAACGGGCGCGGCTCGCCCTGATCTGGAAGAATGAGTATGGTCCAGCCGCGACGTGACGGGCGTCTTTGGTTCCTCGACATGTTCAAGTTTCTCCGCAGTGTTACTTCTGTCGGCGACCAGACGTTGAGCGCCGTTGAAGATTCGACATCCTCGAGCACAAATGGTTTCCAATGGCTCGAGCCCGAAAACTTGCGGAATCCTACACCACGATATCGACTCTGAACAGGGTGTTTCACGAAACCACCGATGCGCTTAGGTTTTATGAAGCATTGCCATTGTGTAGCACAGCGATGATTATCGTGTAGCACAGCGATGATCCTAAGATTTGTTCGGCTCGAGACCCAGGGTATGCCCAGGGTTTTCGAGGCCAATCGTGCTGAAATTGCCAGGTTTGCACCTGGGGCCATTCCGAAATCATTCGGTATGAGTTACACGAATGCCAAATCGCCATGAACCTCGAGCACAACCCGCACGTGGTCCTGGGTTCATGGCGCTCAACCAAGCAGTCAACTGGGCAATCTTGCCGCTCATGGAATCCTCAGGACAGGATCGCGGTTTTGACCCAAGAATCAGTCTTGAATTTTCATTGTTCGCTTTGACTTGGGCTCAAAACGCTAATTCATCACACGCATTCAAGCCCCGAGCGGCTAGAGTTGCGATAGACCACCGTATCGCCACCGAACCCGAGGTTCAGGTGGTCGATGCCTGAGGAAGTCAGACTTCATGAAACCGAAGCGAAAAGCAACGATACAACCCGCCCGACGCAGCACTCGAGGACGCAATGGCCAATAGCGTTTACCTCGCCGTCTGTGATGCCCTGTCCCACATCGTCTCGAGACGCGCTGCCGAAAACATTGTCCGTGATGCCCTGCGCACCGCCCGAACCGATCCCGATGCGGTCACGGCCCGTGAAATGCAAGACATGCTCAAAGGGCAAGTCTTTGCGCGGTTGCAGCAAATCATTCCGGTCGCGCAGGCCCGTGGCGAGATCAAAAGCCTGTTGCAAAAACTCGAGGCATTAAACGCCAACGAAAAGCCGACCCTCAGTCCAGAAGTGCTCGAGGGACTCGAGGCGTTGCGGGCCGAATTTGCGCCATTCGTGAAACTTGAGCACCGTCGCGTCAAACGCATCCGCGCTGGGATCGATGTGCTGCCCGAGGCACCTGACCCCGTTCGGGCCCTGAACTCATTGTGGGCAGAACTGGATCTGCTGTTCAACGAGATTGGTCCGAGCGAACCCGAGGTGCCGGTTGCGCCCGAACCCGTTGCCGTTCCAGTGCTGCTCGCGTCAGAATCCGTGCCCGCACCCAAACCGAGCGCACACCCAACACCTGTTTCTGGTGTCAGCAGCGACGGCGTGCTCGAGATCGCGGATGACTTGGACACCGACGAAGAACCTGTCGAAATTGCTGGCAATGCAACGGTCGAACTGGGCCGTTACGAACTGCCAGATGCCATCATGGACCCATTCGAGGAGCCACTTTTGGGCACAGAGGACGTGCTTGAGCAGGCGGTGGCATCCGGTGATGCGCCGTTCATGATCGCCGAATTCGACGAGTTTGGACTCGAATTTGAACTCGAAGATGGTGCTGAACCGGAAGTATCCGCACTTCAAGACCTCAACCTGCAAGCACCTGAGGCCCAACCGTCCGAACCAGTCGTGGCCAAACGTGATCCGGAGGCCGGCAGCGAAATCAACCCAGCCGAAGAACTGCGCCGCGCACTCGAGGAAGAGGCCGCCTTGCGCCGTGCCTTTGATGAAGAGGCCGGACTGCAAAGCAATGCCGCACCATTCCCTGCCGAACCCAGTAAACCTGAACCCGCTGCGCTCGGGTTGAGCACGAAGCCCCCAAGTATTTTGCCCTCGAGCGTGCCGTCCACACGCAACCAACCCGCACCAGCCACAGCACGCAAACCGGTCCCTGCACGCCGCACAGTCATCGCCACAAAGTCTCGCCCACAGGTAAGGCTCTCGAACGAGGCCCAAGAGTTGCTGATCGCCCGTTTCGCGCTCGAGGAGGGCGTGATCGGCGTGTCGATCTCCAACCGGATTGGTCAAGTCTTGCTCTCGAGGATGCGCGAAGGCTCTGCCGATGACCTGGCGGGCATGGCCGCTGCAACCGCAATGTTGCTCGAATCTCAACGTTCTTTTGATGTGTTTTATACCGACCTCGGCGTGGCGAATGTCTTTATTGCGCCGCTCGGAGATTCACTGCTGACCGTGCTTGCCGATAAGCAAGTCAATGTTGGTCGTGTCCTCAGCGAGGTCAAGACGGTGAAGGAGGAAATATGAACCCGATCAACCGCAACTCCATTGGGCATCGCACCACGCGGGCCCTCACCGCAACATTCGTACTCGCGCTCGGTGGCATTACGACCGGTGTCCTGGGCTTCGGTGATGCGTTCGCCCAAACCTCAGGTACGGTTTCAACCACCGCCGCCGCCACGCAATCTCGAGACCTGATCGCCTCATACAGGTCCATCGTCAAATCGCTCGAGGCGGCCCGCGCCAGCCTCGCCAGCGATCCCGCCTCAAGCAGCGCCCAAATCGAGGCGGCCAGCACCGTTTTCCGAAATATTTTGGATGCGGTCGGTTCCAAGCAACTCGAGGATGGCGCAACCCGTGCCCTGAAGGACGCCGTGACCGCCGTCGGACGTGGCAGCGGCACCGACCTTGCCGCCCAGGTCGGTCAGGTCGAAAGCATCTTGCAGCGTGTGCTTTACGAGCGCCTTTTTGTCGAAATGAGCGGCAAAAACCTCGCCCAGGCCAAACGATATGCCAGCGTGCTCGCTGAGGCACTGAAATTCTCCAAGGATGTGCAACCCAAACTCTTGCAATCGGTCGCGGCGAACAATGCCGCCCGGACCCGCAGCCTCCTCGAGACGCAAATCTCGAGCAGCATGGCGGCGGCACTCAAGCAGGCCAAAACCAGTCCGGATAAAGCTGTGTCCTTTCGCCAGACCGCGAACGCCTCGAGCCTGTTCCTGATCGTTCAGGATTCGCCACGCGCCACGGAATTGAGCGGCAAAGATTTTTCGGCCTCACTCGCCTCGCTCGCGGCGGGCAACGTTCCAGAGTTCAAGCAATCCATCGGTGGTGTGATCGCCAAGGTCGAATCGTTCAACCGTCGCGCCAAAGGTTTGGCCGCAACCGCCGGACCGAATGTGATCGCCAAACCGGTCAAACCCGCCAAGCCCGCAACCTCGAGCCAGATGGCGAAACCGGTCAAAACGCCAGTGACAACGAAACCCGTGGCCACCAAACCTGCCGCGCAGGTGGCGAAGTCCGTCTCGAGCAAGCCAGTCAAACCGACCAGCAAACCAGCCGTCTCGAGCAAACCAATAACGGCACCGGTCATGACCAAACCCACTGCGATTCAACCGGCGACCAAACCCGTCATCGCACCAGTCGTTCCCGTTGTCGATCCGGGCGCAACGATGGCCAGCGAAATGATGCGCATGAACATCCCCGAATCGCAGGCCAAGAGCTTTGCTCGCACGCTCGCTTCACAAAAATTCTCGAGCGTCAAGTCTGCCACCAACCAATACCAGGCGTGGCTCGCCAAGGCCCTGACCCAAGTTGAGGTCGGTGATCTCGGCGCGGCACGGATCACGCTCGAGGAGGCCCGCACGCTGTACTCGACAACGATCCAACCGCCCTACAATGTTCTTGATGCCAACGGCGCGAACCTCACCAGCAGCCTCTTGGATGCCACGATTGCTGGTCTCGGCGTGCGTCCAGCCGATGTGATCGTGCTGCTCGGCGATGCGCAAGCATTGACCAGCAAGCTTGAGGGCGGCGAGGGGCCAAGTGGACTGCACAGCGTGATCACCGCCGTTCAACCGATCTGGATGATGCTGCGCGGCGTGCTGTTCCTGGCGGTCGGTTTGGCCTTCTTCTACCCGATCTACCTCTTGAACCTCGCGTTTGGTGGACGCAACCCATTCTGGCGTTACATCGGCATCGCAATGGTGCTTTTGTTCGTGCCAGCGATTCTCGAGGGTGTGAGTTGGTTGTTCTCGATGCTCGGATCGGTCACGGGCATTTCTGCCCTGGGAGCCATCGGCGCGTTCTCGATTTTGCAAAACCCATTGGCGCAGATCGCCTGGGTGCTCGCCTTGATCGCCACGGTCGTCTTCTCGACGATGGGTTTCCGAGGCATCGCCGAGCAGTTCGGATTGCTGAGCCCAAAAACCAACAATACCGTCATGAACGACACCAGTTTCGACACCAGCTTCGACACCAACTTCGATACCAACCTCAACACCAACCTCAGCACCAGCGTCGGCAGCACCAGCGTGCGTTCGACGGGTTTCAGCACTGGATCGCTGCGCAACACCGATGTCGGTGGCAAAACCATCGTCGAATGGGATGAGGAATTCTGAGCCAAATCGCAGTTAAACGCTCGAGCATCCATTTCTACGACATCATGCACATCGACTTACCCCAGTTGGAGGATTTGTGAATGCCATCTATGAGGCCACCGTCAAAATTCTCGGCGATGAACTGCCGCTTTCGACCCTGCAACACAGCCTGAACGAAGGGCTGCTGCGGCTCGGCAAGGACGCGAGTACCGTCGGATTTCGAGACATGGAAAAGGTCCTCAAGGGCGGCATTTACCGGCAATTGCAGGTCAAACTGCCCGCAGGTCAGGCCAAAAACCGCATTCAACAGGTGATCGATTCGATAGCCAAGTACGACACCGGCGACAACGCCACCGAGAGTGAAGCCACCGTCCTCAAACGTCAGGACACGAACCTGACGGCGCTCGAGGATGTTTTAAAGAAATTCAATTTGTACTTTGAATGGCCTGAGGTGCAAAAATTTCGGGCGCAAATCAACGTCATCCGTGAGCAGCACGCGGTCAAACGGCCCGTTCCGGAATTGATCAAAGACGCGCAAACCCAACTCGGCACGCTGGATCGCAAACTTCAGGATTTGCTGGTGCGGCAAAACCGGGACGTGCTCGAACTTAAACACGACCTTGAACGGGTGCGCAGCGTCGGTGGTCCGCGCGTCAAACGCCTCGAGTCGCTGATCACGCAACTCGAGACCTCGCAGGAAAAGGGCGAAATCACGCCCGCCGAGGTCGAACGTGCCCGCAAGCTCGCCTCGGAATTGCGCAAGATGGTCGAATCTTCGGTGGTGACCACCCCGACCGAAGGCGATCAGGCCGCGCCGGTCGCCGCCCAGGCCCCGAGTGTCCATGCCGCAGTCAACAAAAACACCGTCTCGCGCGGCGATGCGGGCGAGTTTGTTGTTGATGACTCGCCGCCAGTCAAAGAGGGCACAGGCGAATTCCTTTTGGATGTCGAATTCGCCGAAGATCAAACACAATTTGACCTGGATTTCGCCGACCTGACCCCCGAACAATCCGAACGTGTGCTCGAGATCGATCTCGGCGAAGAGGCCCGTCAACTCGAGATGCTCGAGGATGAACACCGCGGTGTGCTCGAATCGAGTGCCGACCTGGGTGTGCTGCTGGTCGAACTGCAAAACAAAAACAAAGAACGCTTCCTGCTCGGCGCGGAACTGATCCGACTGCGTGAGGTGATCTTAGAGCGCCAAGCGCAAGTGCTCGAGGCGCAACGCGCCAGACTCGAGCAGATTCCAGCGATGCTGGACAAGTTCGAGGGCATCGGTGTCGATGTCGGCGAGGCTCGCCTGACGCACTCGATTGCCGCCGGAATGGTTGCCGCCAAAGTGCTCGCCAGCGATGACTTGGCCACGCTTGAGGATTTGCTGCGCACCTTTGAACGCCAATTCGAGGCCCGCGCTCAGGTGCATAACGAAGAACAGGCGCGTTTGGGCCGCACGCTCGCCAAGCAGGAATCCTTTCTGGGCGAGATGCGGGCCGCGCAGGCCATGTTCACACCGTTGGGCAGCATCACCGCGAATTTCCTGGCTGGCCTGAATCTCTTGGATTCCGAAACCAAAGCCAGAAACGTCCGTGACGACCTGATCCGTGCCCTCAACGACGAGGCGCAAAAACTGCAAAACGAACTCGAACGCCGACTCGCCATCGAACGCGCCGAAACCGAACGCAAGGCGCTCGAGGAACGCCAACGGCTCGAGCAGTTGGCCAAAGAGTCACAAATCGAAACCGAACGTGTGGCTGCCGAAGCCCAGGCCGCCGTCGAACGCGCCGAGGCCGAACGGCGCGCCCAGGCCGAACGTCAGACCGCCGACCGCGCCCGCGAATCTGGCATCCTGCGTGGGATGCGGGTGGCGATTGCATCCTTGCCGGACCTGCCCGACCTGAGCGCCCAGACCGACACCCTGCGGGCCAGATTGGTCAGCGCCCAACAATCCGTCGAAGCGGGAAATCCGCTCGGCGCGAACCTAGAGGGTTTGCAGGTCGCACTCTCGGAGTTGGGTCACGCCTACACCCGCACCTTCCAAGAACGCCTGATCCAGTACGAAGCCAGAGCCCAAGCGCAAGGTGCAACCGAGGTCATGCAGGCCGCCCGTGCCGCCCGCAGTGGACTCGAGGGCGGGCTGTACCCGGACCTGACCACGCTCGAGGCCGGACTGCTCGCGCACCGTGAAACGCGATTGAACCAACAACGCCGTGAACTTGCCGAACTCGAGACCGCCGCCCGCGAGTACGCCGTGCTGCCACAATCTCGCACCGTCACCGCCCTGACCGCCCAGGCCCGAGCCGGACACGAGGCCGGACAATTCCTGAATTTAACGCCCGTCTGGGATCAACTCGAGCAACTGCGCATCGCGGAGGAAACCGCGCTCACCAACTGGAGCAGCCGCGCTGACACCATCATCGAGGAGACCAAACGTTACGCCCGCATGGGTGGCGAAACCGTGCGGCAACTCGTGCGCAACGTCGAAATCATGCAGACCGAACGCGCCATGTCGCACATCTCACCCGAGACACGCCTGCGACTCGAGCGTTCACTCGAGGAATCCGAGGACCTGATCGCCGGAGTGCGCGAGGAATATGCCGCCGCCAACGCCGTGGCCGCCGCGCTCAAGGACACCTCGATGATCGATGATTTGCTGGGCATCTTTGATTTCACCCCGCCAGCCCCACCATTGCCCGTCGCGCCACCACCGACACCGGTTGTCGTGCCGATTGCTGCCGCAACGGACCCCGTTGTGGAACCCGAACCGACCCCCATGCCCGCCCCGGACTTGATCGTCTCGAGCCCAGAACCCATCCCGTCCACTCCAACTGTATCCACGGCTCAAAATGGCAACCCAGGGGCGCTGAGTGCCTGGTTGACCAGCATCGCCGCCGAACGTGGCGTCGCCCACGCCGTGCTGATCCACGCGAACGGCACGCTCGAGTTCGGACAGGTTCACGAACCCGGCAAACTCGCCACGGTCATCGGTGAGGTCGAACGCTACAACCTCGAACTGAGCAACGAACTCAAACGCAGCCCATCCCGCGTCTACACCCTCGAGTTCAACGGTGGAGCCATCGTTGCCCTTAGTTTGCGCGTCGCCAGCGGCACGAAATACCTGGTCGTGCACCTTGAAGACATGGCCAGTTACAGCCGGATCTTTGCCCAGGCGCAACGCGATTACGATCAACTTCTGGTCTGGAGCGGCGGGTAACACAGGGGAAAGTGAAAAGGTGAAGGTCAAAGAGAAAAGATTCTCTTTGACTTTTTGTTTTGATGCAGCGTTGCTTCGGTTCGAGTTGGTTGGATGAACATCAGGAGACCGCTGATTGGGATCACAGCGAATTGTGATTCCACTCAAGCCTGTCCATTCAGACCTGCTCGAGCACGATTTGCGGCACAAAATTTACGGCATCACAGGCGACAAAATAAAGCGGAATGCCTTTCCAATCTCGAGGCAAACGGCTGGGTTTGTACCCATGCAAATGCCCGAAGATCACGGCATCCGCCTGCGCTTCCTCGAGCAGTTCGGTGAACCCGGATGCCCTGAACCGGGCGTTGAATGGCGGGTAGTGCAGCGCGACAATCAGGCGCGTGAACATTTTGCCTTTCAAGCTGGCAATCGCCAATTTCAGGCGCTCCAGTTCGCGGGCATAAATTTTTTCGTCCTCCCTGTCAAAATCGTCATTGCCTGGGCAGGTCCAACCTCGAGTACCGATGATGGCGGTGTCACCAATGATGATCGAGTCGTGTTGCAAAGCGTGCATGTTTGCGGGCAGTGCGGCACGGAGTTTACCGATGCTGGGCCACCAGTAATCGTGGTTGCCGCGCACCAGGATTTTTTGTCCGGGCAGGGCCGCGATCATCTCGAGGTCCGGCATGGCATCGGGAAGTTTTAAGCCCCAGGAGATGTCACCGGAAATGATCACAACATCATCCTCGAGCACGGTTTCCCGCCAGCGTTGAAAGAAGATTTCGGGATGACCCGTCCAGTTGCCCCCGAAGATCGTCATGGGTTTGGCGACATGGCTGGAAAGGTGCGGATCAGCGATGGCGAGCAGTCTCACGGGTTCCTCGAATAAGGCGGAATTCTTGCTGAAGGCAAGTTCTCGCCGGGATCGGTTTTGAAAGGCGGAATTCTTGATGAAGGCAAGTTCTCGCCGGGATATCTGTGCGGATCAGCGATGGCGAGCAGTCTCACGGGTTCCTCGGGGGTTTGACGGAATTGATTTTGGCGAGCAGTCTCACGTGGGCTCCGTCGTCTCGAGATTGGATCGAGCGTTGATGTTGATGCCTGGGCTCGAGCAGAAAACCCCCGCCTTAGCGAGGGCTTGCAGTTTGGTCGGGGAAACAGGATTTGAACCTGCGACCCCCTCGTCCCGAACGAGGTGCGCTACCAGGCTGCGCTACTCCCCGAACTCCTGGTTGAATGCAATGCTACCGGCTGTCCGAAAACGTGTCAATCGGCATTTTGCGCTACACCTCGGGCCTGGTTTAGAAGCTGGCGTTCGTCCATTGGTCTGCCCAGTAATCGGCGTGTGGCATGAAGCTTTCACGCATTCTGGTGGCAGCCTCGAGATGATTGAAAACCGTGCGGCGCAGTTCGACGCGGGGCCAACCGGCGCTCAGGTCCAGCACGGCGTATTCGGCGTATCGGGCGAGGGTTCCGCCACCGCTGGCGCTCGAGTAGGCCAGTCCGACCGAACCCGGATTGATCAAGGTGATCTCGTCAAGGCGGCGCAGCATTTGCTGGTGCGTGTGTCCGCCGACCATGATCGGGGCTTTCGCGGTGAACATCTCGAGCAGTTCTTCGCGGGGCGTGGTCGAGTAAATCTTGTCGTCGAACGAGCGGGGGCTGCCGTGCGAGCAGAGGATTTTCAGGTCGCCAACCGGAATCTCGAGGGTTGAGACGAAGCCGCGTATGAATTCGAGTTGGTGCACGCCAATCTGGTCGCTGCACCAGCGTTCCGGTCCGGCGATCAGCGGGTTGGCGGTCTCATCAAAGGTCGGCTCGAGCAGCCAAGCATCAGTGTTGCCCATCACCACGGGGATGCGCAGGTCATTCAGGCGGTCGATCACGCGGGCGGGTTGCGATCCCATCACGGCGACATCACCAAGGCAGACGATTCGGGTGATCTCTTCACGTTCGAGTTCGGTGAGCACCGCTTCAAAGGCGGTCAAGTTGCCGTGAATGTCGGAAAGGATGGCGAGTTTCACTGTCCGAGTCTAACCAGCTTTCATGATTGAGGATGTGATGGTCCCTATTCCGTCTCGAGTTCAAAGTCCTCTGGTTGTGCCAGGTCACGCAATCCGGCAAGCGCTTGGTGAACCACGCCGCTGGGGAAACCGCGTCGAGCGAGGAAGGCGAACCCTTTGGCGTACCCCCGAGGGCCGGTCCAACGCGGGCCGTAGCGTTCAACCAATGCCAGTGCCCCCTCGAGATCGGCATCCGGGTCACGGTGGTGCAGGGCATCCTCAATCGTGTGTGTGTTGATGCCTCGCGCTTTAAGTTTCATGCGGATCGCGCCCGAGCCGAGGTTGGCATCGCGCACGGCGTACTCGGCGACGGTGGCATCGTTGACAAATTTGTGTTCACGCAATCGCTCGAGTGTGCTGGCGATCACGTCCGGGCTCGCGTTGCGTCTTTTCAGGCGAACCTCGAGTTCGCGTTCGGTCAGTGATTTTTGCGCCAAGGCTCGCACCGCGTAGGTCAGCGCATCGCCTGGTTTGAGCGGCTCGGGTGGTTTGTCTGATTTGTCCGTTCGGGCTCGATAACGCACGAATCGATTTTAGCAGAAATTATGTTGTATCCAGAATCCTCGAGTTTGAGGCTTCAGTAGCCCAAAAAGGCGCGAATGCCTTTGGACAACCCGAGCGCCAGCTTGTTCTGATACGAGTTCGAGGCTAGGTTTTTGCCCTCAACCGGATGATCGCCAAAGCCAACCTCGGCCAGAATCGCCGGGATGCGTGCCCGTCGCAGTACGGCCAACGAGCTGGATTTCACACCCAAGCTCCGCGCTCCGGTTTGAGCGATCATGGTTCGCTGCACGCTGTACGCCAGTGTGCTCGAGAGTTTCAGGTTGTCCTGTGCCAACTGGTCATTGACCAAGCTGCGGGCCGTGTCTCGGGCCTGCCGGGTCAGTTCACGGCCAATGGCTCCACCACCGTTTTCGCGTTCGGCCTGACGCAAGGCTTCTGCGCCCAGGGGTTCGCCGAAGATGTACGTGTCAATGCCGTATCCGCCACCCGCATTGACGTGAACGCTGACAAAAACGTTTCGGTCGGTGCTGGCGAGATCGGCGCGTTTTTTCAGGTCGCAGGCTTTGTTGCAACCTCGACCCTGCCAAGCCCAATCGCTGGTTCGGGACATCACGACTTTGATGCCCGCTTTTTGCAGCAGCGCCCGCAATTTTAGCGAGATCGCAAGCGTGACATTCTTTTCGCGCACGTACCCAGTCATGCCCGGATCGATGCCACCGTGACCCGGATCGATCACCACGGTTGGAACCCGTTTTGGTGGAATGCGTGATGCGGTTAGCGTCACGCCGGGTTGATTTGTGGGCCTCGAGACTGGCTGGCCCGAAGCTGGCACATTCGAGACCTGTTTGCTCGGATTTACTTTTGCTGGTCCACTCGAGGCTGGTTTTGTCGGCGCAACCGGTTTAAGGTTTGGCGCGGTGGAGGAAACCGGAATCTCTGGCAAAACCTCAAGCCCAATCTCTGGCCCGAGTTCAATCACCAGCCGGTCCCGTAGGCCATCGCTGGCAGGCAAGGCAAAGACGTGGTAGCCGCGCTCAGGCTCGAGTGGGAATGTGGTTTTCAGGCTGATCGTGCCGTGCTCACCGTTCGGTTCGAGCCGCCATGCGATCAATTCGGACGTATCGGGCGCACCCTCGAGCGTGGATTCACCGAGCATTCCCTGAACCGTCACCCGAAGGCCACGTGGTTCGAGTTTGACTTCACTGATCACCGGTACAGTGTCCATCTCGAGGACCACGCGGGTGAACCCAGTTTCTTGCAGCACCCGAGGACCGCCCGCTTGGGCCAACCCGAAAGCTTGCGAAACGAGTGGGGTGAAAGAGAATGCGGTTGCGACCAGACCCAATGCGAACAATCCGGGGAGGGTGATTCGAGCGTTTCCCAACTTCATTGCCCAGGAGTATACGGGCTCGTCCTGGGTCGGTCCAGGATCTTTCGCACCTTTGAAGTTTGATGGCCCCATCACCCTTTGATGTTCCTCAGTGGCTTAAGTTCCTTAACGGCCCGAGCCATACCAGCCTCCTTGAAGATGAAGTGGCTATCCCTCGAGTCCAACCACGTGTCCATCCCAAACTCGAGCCTGCACCTTCTGCCCAAGTGTCTTTGAAACATGGCTCGAGCGTTCCGCATCCACTGCGCCGCCAGGACCGGCAAAGATCAGGCACGGACGGGCATCCACACCGATGTTCCCAGAGGCATCCAAACGCTCGAGAACTGCTTCAAACGCCCAATCCTGAGCCCAAACCCGTTTGAGTGCCAGCAACGCGCCACGCCGGTCCTGGCCGGTCTCAAGCCGGCTTGAAAACTCCCGGCGAACATGCAGCCCGCCTACAATGCCAACGTTTTTCAGGGCCGTGTACGATTGCCCGACAAAATCCTCGAGCAAATACGACTCACGCACCATCTTCTGGGCGCGATCACAGGCCACCTCGAGCGCATCCTCGTCCAAACGGCGCGGATTGAAGGCTTTGAAGACCTCGCGCAGTTGTTCAGGTAGGTTGTTTGAAAGGTAAAACTGCTCCTCGCAGTGGGTGAACCAGACAAAGCCTGGGGCGACCAGGCTTGGCTCGAGTCGACCTAGATTCTGGGCCTCCAGCCCAACCAGGGTTTTGGCAAGGCTGATACTTTCCGGGAATGAGCACAACATGCCTTTCAGCTTTGCACAGTTTTGGAACGGGCCTCGAGAATGATTGTAAGAATTCTGTCAGAGGTAACACATTATCTTCATTCTTAGATATGCGGGATAGTTCACACGGATCAAAAAGGAACCTTATGAAAAAACGTATCGCAGGAGTTCTCGCACTCAT
>JANOWZ010000422.1:0-12287 GCA_031418155.1 Deinococcales bacterium | reverse complement strand
AAGTGGAGTTGTGGTTTTCGATTTTGGTTCGGAAGTTGTTGAAGCGTTCGAGTTTCGTTTCAGTCTCAGATTTGCGGGATCGAATTTTGGGGTTCATCGAGTATTTCAATGTGACGATGGCGAAGCCGTTTAAGTGGACGTGTTTGGGGAAGCTGTTGATGATTTGAGGAGGTCAAGAACTTCTGCCAGCGTCCACCAGTTTCAAACGCAATTTGCGAACATGAACATCAACGGTGCGTTCGGTGCTGTCCAAACCCGTAGCGAGTTCCGAGAGCAAATCATCCCTCGAGAAGACCTTGTTCGGCGCGGACATCAACCGCTGCAAAATCGCGTACTCGGCTGGCGTGAGGGCGACTGCTCGACCATCTCGGCGCAGGGTGCGTTCGGCGATGTCCAACTCGAGTTTGCCAACCCGCAAGACTTTTGCTGCGTGCTGCCAAACCTCAAAGCGACACAAGACCGCCCGGATTCGTGCCGAAAGTTCATCGAGGTCAAACGGTTTGGTGATGTAATCGTCCACACCCAAATCAAATCCTTGCAAACGGTCATCCTTCTCGAGTTTCGCGCTCAGCACGATCACCGGCGCTTGCGCCTCTTGCCGATACATTTTCAAAAAAGCATACCTGTCCATTTGCGGCATCGTGATGTCCAGCAAAATCAAATCGGGTTTCTCGAGCCGTGCCGTGTACAGGGCATTCAGGCCGTTGTCAGCGATGCAAACGCGGTAGCCATCCTCGGTCAAATACTCTTGCAACATTCGCGTCAGGCTGGGTTTGTCATCAACGACCAAAATCGTTTTCATTTCGCGCGCACCGTACCAGAGGTGACGCGAACGCGCACGTGATTGTTCAGGTTGCGCAGGACCGTCATACCCTGGTCAAACGCAGAATCGGAGGTGAACTTGAGGTCGTCAAACAAGCCTCGCAATGAACGCACGAACTCGGCGCGAATCGGTTTTTCGCTGATTGCTGCGTGAACCGTTCCGCTCAGGTTTTCGAGTTCGTGCGCATCCCCAAACGCATTTTCGCTCGAGATCACAAAGGGGTTTTGCGCGCCGCTTTTCCCGAACGTTCCACGCAAGTAAATGCTTTTTCCATTCATGCTCGAGGTGAAGTTTTTGCTGCCCGAATTCTGATTGGGCGGCGTGGCTCGAGCCGCAACAAGATAGCCTTGACCGTAATTCGGTTCGTGCACCGTGACAGCCGGAAAGCTCGATTTGACGGGTCGCGTTAAAGATTCGATTTGATTGCTGTTGATTGCCGCCGGGTCTTGTCCAGGTGAATGCCCCGCCAAGGCCACACCAGAAAATGTCTCGAGGTTTGAGAGCAACGTTTCCCACCACAAATGCGTGTGCGGGCAGAACAGCAATTGCAATCCATACGTGTTCACAAACCCCCACTCGAGCCGAACCGTATACCCGAGGTTGGTGACAAAAACCCAAGCGTTCTGCTGGCGTTGCACCCCGAGAGAATCCCACGCCAAACCGTATTCGATTTGACCACTCGAGCTGGGTTTGAGCAGTTTATAGCAGCCAGCGGCACGGCATAAACGATCAGCAATGAAGGCAGAACCATTTTGACCGGTAGGCTTGAACGGGATTCACACGGACCTCGAGATGCGAAGGGTCCGGGCGGACATCGGGACAAGACTTCCGCCCGGACCCTTCTGCCGGAAGGTACTCGAGAGATGTTAAGAAATTGTTATCGAGGCTCGAGCATCTGGCGTAAGCCATTCGCGGTTTGCGCAATCGGTCTTGAATCTTGCACACTCAAGGCATGGAAAATCAACGAATCGTTCAAATCAGTAAAACAGTAGCCAAGCATTTGCGTCACAAACCTGAAGCCTTGGGTTTGACGCTTGAGCCTGGAGGTTGGGTGCTTGTCTCGGATTTACTTGCAGCTTTCGCTCGCAAAGGGTTCGCGCTCACCCGTGACGAACTCGAGGTAGTTGTAGCCCTCAACGACAAGCAGCGTTTCGCATTCGATGAAAGCGGTGATCGCATCCGTGCGAATCAGGGTCACAGCACAAGCGTAGATCTGCAACTCGAGCCAATCGAACCGCCGTTCACGCTGTTTCATGGCACAGCCAGCAAGAACATCGCCAGCATTCTCGAGACCGGAATTGACCGTGGTTTACGGCATCACGTGCATCTCTCGCAAGATAAGGAAACAGCGCAGAGGGTTGGGGCACGTCATGGCAAACCGGTGATTTTGAAGGTGCAGGCTCGAGCCATGTTCGAGTCGGGTCACTCGTTTTTCAGGTCTGAAAATGGCGTCTGGTTGACCGATCACGTGCCCGCAACATTCTTGAGTCTCGAGTGAATCCGTTCTCGAGTTTCGTCTGTCAGTTGACTTGTAAGATCGGTGCGACCGATGGCACGCCTGCGTTGTTAACGATCACCAGCATGTAATGCCCGTTAGGGATCAGGTTTCGGTTCGTTGGCATAGTTGCGGTCAGTGCCCCCGCGCTGGCGGTGAAGGTCAGCGGCACGAAGCGTTGCGAGAAGTTGATCGAGTGCGTCATCGAGCCCAGTTTGATGATCGCCACCTTCTGAATCTCTGCCGCCTGTGGTGAACTGATCGTGAATGTTGTACCAGCCGTGATGCTGGTCGGTGCGGCGGTGATCTGTGGCCTCGAGCCTTTGAACAGGTATGGCGGCGAGTAAATTTCGGCGTTGCGGTTCCCGTATGGGCATTCGCCGCAGAAGCCGCCACCGCTGGTCAGCACCCGACCATCGGGCAACAGGAGGCTGCTCGAGTGGTACTCGCGTGGCACGGAATTGGTGGCGACGCTTTTCCAGGTTCCAGTGCTTGGGGTCCAGATTTCGGCGTTGTAAACGACCGTGTTCTGATCGCCATTCAGGGTGCTTTCGTTGCCACCACTGGCGAGCACGCTGCCGTCGGCGAGGATCGTGGCGGACAGGTTGGTGCGGTTGCGGGCCATCGCGCCGGTGCTGGTCACGACGGGTGTGCCAGCATTCAGGTCGATCACTCGGGCGCTCGAGCTTCCACCACCCATGACCAAAACCTTGCCGATGTCGTACATCACCGAACTGCCGTACCAGCGGTTCAGACCGTCACGGTTGCCGAGGTCCGTCCAGGTTCCGCCTCCGCTGGTGTCGAGGTATGCCATCTGGTCGTCGCGGCCCGAGTAGAACATCTTGCCGTTCGGTGCGAGGTGCATCCAGTAGTAATACGTGTTGCGTGGGTAATCTCGGACGTTGTTGAGGGTTCGCCACGTGCCGTTCGCCTGGAAAATTTCGGGTTTGGCCCCGGCATTGCCGCCGATCAGCAGCGTCTCGGCATTCGCGGCGGGCAACATGCTGCCGTACCAGCGCGGATAGGCCATGTTCGCAATTCGGGTCGGTTGCGCATCACCGACCTTGAAAGTGAATGCGTCGTTGATCGCGCCGTTGTCGTAGTCGCTGCCGCCGGTCATCAGCAGCGTGCCGTTGGGCAGCAAGCCTTGCGCGGCGCAGAACAAGTCTTTTCCGGGGGTGCTCTGCGTGATGGTCGTGTGCTGGTTGCTGCTCGGGGTCCAAGTGTCAATGCGGCTGCCGTTCGGGTTGTAGAGATGAACCGCGTGGTCGTCGCTGGCACTGGAAAAGGTCACAACCTTGCCGTCCGACATCAGGGCCGAATGCACACCGATCAGTGGCCACTCGAGCACGTCCGACCAGCGGCCAACGTCGCTGACGGCACGGATTTCTTGGCGCACGACGGCGACGTAACTGGCGTTGTCGTTGACACTCACGAGGCGGGTGTTACCGGGTGTGTAAGTTTGACAGACCGCCGCCGGGTTGTTGACCGGACTGGTGTCGCACAGGTGCAACTCGAGGCCGTCCGGGACGCGCAACGAACTGATTGCCTTGTCGCCCACGTCGTTCAGTTGGCCTTTGCCGCCCTCGAAGCTGCCGACCGGGAAGTATTGGACTGCCCCGAGGTAATCCGCTTCCTTATAGGCACTCACGGCGCGTTGCACCTCGAGATATGAGTACGTGTCATTGTCCGTGCCAACGCCGCTGTAGTCGCCTGGCGTGAAGGTCCGGCAACCGCCACTGAAGTACCCCATGCCGTCGTCGTGGCAGGCTTTGAGGATCATGTTGATCGGCACGCGAATCGAACTGATGGCATCGTTGCCGACGGTGCCCAGTTGGTTACGGCTGGCCTCCCAACCGCCTGGGGCGAAGCTTTGGGCCGTGCCCGCAAAGTTACTGTGCTGGTACGCCGTGACCGTGGTTACCTGCGATGGCGGAGTTGGCGTTGGCGTTCCGGCCCTGGTTGTGAAGCTGATGCGGTCCAATAAAGATCCTGCCGCGCCGGTGAAACCAACAAAACCGGTGGCGGTTGGAGGTTTTTCAGTGAAGGCATTGCCGCCGGAACCACCGTATGGCCCGAAGGTTCGGCCCTTGTTGGTTTTGAAGCCAAGTCGATCAACAAGCAGCCCGGTGCGTCCAAACAGTTCGGTGATGGTTTCATCGTTTTGCAGTGCGAACGAGTAGCACGTGCCACCGGAACCACCGTGCCTGGCGAAGGTGCGTTTGTCGGTGGTGAATTTCACCGAAACGATGATGTTGCCGCTACACAGGTCAATTTTTGTCAGGCGTTCACCGACGGCGAGCACGTCGTTGAAGGCGTTGCCACCGGGTCCGCCGGCGGTGGCGTTCAATTGATCGCTCGAGCCTGGGGCGGGACCCTCTTTGACCGGCGTGACCGTACCGCATGCAGCGAGCAGCGCGAGCGCAAGCAACCATCGTTTTTGCATAAACCTCCCATCGCATTTGCCATTTCATTTCTGGTATTTCAAGTTCGGTTGGATGCCTTGTTTTCACACTCGGCCCTGGCTTTTGAATGATTGGGCATTTGTGCTCGAGTCGGGTTTTTCGTTGGCGACATGGGAGGCCTCAGATTTCACCTGATGAACTCGCGGGGTATCATGACTTGTGCCGTCGGGAGCGTGTAGCAAACCATTGGGGCAGTTGAAATGAACTTCTGAAGGCCGATTCAACAAACGTTGATCCACGCCCGATGATGGGAGTGCTCGAGACTGATCTGACATCAATGCGCATCAATGAACAGACAGCAACAAGACGACCAGACCAAATCACCTGGCAAGAAATCGTTCATTGGTTGACATCGGGGGGACGGCACAAAACTTCAAGAAGAAGAAAAGGATTTGCTTCGAGATGAGTTTACTATGAATTTGAAAATTCGGCTATCAAATCAGAAACATTCACGTCCAGGACAGCAGAAAGCGCACGGTTTTGTGTTGCGCGACGGCTTGAAAACCACTTAAACGGCCCGAATTTCTGCCTGCGCTATTGGCTTGATCCAGGCGCAACAAAGAAGTTTCTGGCCTCGAGCAAAGCATTCGTCTCGAGGCCAGCAGGTGTGCAAACACATCAGGTTGTTTCAAAATGATCGTTTTTCAGCACAGAACTCAACGGACCAGGATGCGACCCGTTGCAAAACAGTCTGGTCGGTTCAGTCCCCGGTGAGCGGGTCGGGCGGCACGAGCGCCCGCAGCAGGTCGCGCACGTACCCTGCCGATTGTGGTCGTTCGGCTGGGTTTTTGGCGAGCAAACTCAGGATCAACGCCTCGAGAACCGGGGGAATGTTCGGGTTCAGGGCGGTCGGGCGGATCGGTGGGGCCTCGAGGTGTTGGCGCATGACTTGAATCGCGTCGTCACCCAAAAATGGTGGCTGTCCGGTGAAAGACGTGTACATCAGTGCGCCAAGCGAATACAGGTCGGTGCGGGCATCGATCAGTCCGGCACGGCATTGCTCCGGGGCCATGAACAGTGCGGTCCCGACCAGTGCGCCCATGCGGGTGATGGCGGTCATGTTGTTCTCGATGGGTTTGGTCAGGCCAAAATCCAGGAGTTTGGGCCGTCCATGAAAGTCCACGCGGATGTTTTCGGGTTTCAAATCCCGGTGCACCAAGCCAATCTGATGCACATGTTCGAGCGCATCGGCGATGGCGGCGAAGACGCTGACCACCTGCTCGAGTGGTGGGTTTTTCGAGAGCCAGTGTTGCAGGTCACGGCCCTGGACGTACTCGAGCACCAGGTACGGCGGGCTGGCTTGATCGGCGTATTCGATCACCCGGACGATGTTCGGATGCGAGAACTGCTCGAGCGCTTTGAATTCGCGGCGCATCCGTGGCGTGTTGTGCTCGGCGACCGCTTCAAACAGGCGTTTGACGGCGACGAGTTCACCGGTGCGTTCATCTCGGGCAAGGCTGACTTTGCTGGTTGCGCCCTGTCCAAGGTCGTGCAGGACGTTGTAGCGTCCCGAAAGGGTGTTGACTTTGCTGGTTTTGGCGGGATGGTGGGTGAGGAGTTGCGTCATGGGTGTTCCCGTGTGTGCAAACCTGAGTTGCGCAGGTTCCAATGATGGTCGAGGGTGAGGTCAAACTGGAACCTTCCTTGCGTCTCGAGTATGCAGGTTGGATTCTTTCAACTTCCTCACTGCAATTTGCCAATCGGATACCTGGGGATGATGGTGATCTGTTAAAGCCTCAACCTAACCAACTGTGGATTTGAAGCATTCGGCCCAACCGGGCATCCGAACATTCGGGCAGCCGTTGTTGTTTGCTTGCGTCTGCAAAAAATGACCACCTTGTACCCTCCGCTTTGTGTCATTCTGGGCCAACGATTCAGCATTTACTGCGTACAGGCTCGAGGTGCATCCTGACCTTTCTGGCGATGATTCAGGGGTTCGGATGACTTTCCAATTGACCATCTGGCACAAACCGCATGTGGCTTTTCACAGCCGTTCACCCGCGCATCTGGCCTGGAGTTTCACCAAGATGATGCGCTGGTTGCTGGCCGGGAATCGCAGCCGTTTCCTGCCGTGGCAGCAACAACTGGCAGCCTTGCGTCACGCCTGCACTGGCCTGTCGCAAGCGCTCGGCAGACACCTTGAGGTCAGCAGACTCGAGCACATTCAGGATCAGGGACCGTTCGTGGTGCTGCCCTTGTATGAAGGGCGTTTGGATTTCATTTCGCTGTTTCAACTGCCGTTGCCGTTGCGTTTCATGGCCCGACTCGAGACGATGCGTTGACCGCTGATCGGGCCGATCATGCGTGACAGCGGTTCGGTTGAGGTTTCTCGCGAGCGTGGACTGTCCAGTTACCGGACGATGCTGCGGCAGGCCGAACCGATTTTTGCCCGAGGTAAAAACCTGGTGGAAAAACCACCAGGTTCGATCTGTGGGCTCGAGATTGAATTTCAGCCGGGTGCGTTTCGGCTTGCCAAGCATTTTGGTTTGCCGATCTTGCCGGTGGTGCTGACGGGTTCGCACAGCATTTGGGATTTCCCGTTCAATCCGTTCTTGCACGGTGCGGACCGCGTCTGCATGGAAATCCTCGAGCCAGTTCCGACCAGCGTGATCAGTGCCGATCCCGAAGCTGTGCGTGTGAAGCTGAAACGCCGCATGAAATCCCGAGCGCTCGAGGCCAATTTTGCACCGCCGCGCCGTTACGATCCAGACTGTGATGGTTATTGGGATGGGTATTTGCTCGAGATCGACCCGGACTTTGCTGATTTGCACGCCAAGATCGCGGCGCACCGTGCACACAACAGCCTGCTGCCGGACGGTCGGTTCAGTGATGGTCGTCAGCCGGGAATCGCCGAGCAGATCTTGAATGGCCTGACCGGCTCGCCAGCCTGAATTGAAGGTCTCGAGCTTCGATTTCAGAATCACTGCGTATGATCTTGGCACGCGAATGCTTGCCAGAGTTTCGACCATCTTTGCGGAGGTGACGATCATGGAAATCCGTTTGGTCCTTGTCTCACTCATCATCCTGCTGCTCGTCTCGCAAGGCGCAGGTCAGTCCAGCCAGAAGTTTGGCGATGCCCAACTCGAGACGTACCTGCGCAGTGTCTGTAGCGATCAACTTACCGTCGGTGAAGGCATAATTGAGGGCAGCAAACTCTTTCTCTGCGGTGCCTGCCCGGAGTTCACGCCCGCGCCCGATTGGTCTGACCCAAACGGCGCTCCCGCCTGGGAATACGCGGATCGGCTCGAGGGTCGTTTCTCGCAGACGCAACGCACTGAGGTGATCCTGACCTTTCAAGGCTGCGAACAAATTGATCCGGGTGGCGGTGCGATCCTCTTGCAATTTGATGGCCAAGATTGGCAGCGTTTGGCTTACTTTTCTGGCCCACCATTCGAGCCGGGATACTCGAGCCTGCACGCGCTGCGGCAAAAGAACGGCTTGGACTTGAAATGTTCGTGCCATTGATGGCGATGCCGGTCACGCCATCGTTGCCCGCCGCGCCGAGCATTCGCGTCCAAACCAGATTGCCACTCGGGTTGTACTTGACCAGGTACGCATCCTGCGCCCCCGAGTTGGACTTGCCGTTCAATCCAGTCGCAGCAACCCCAGCAACGTAGATGTTGCCGCTTGGATCGACGACCACACCGGCAGGCACGGTGGCACGCTCGTCGCTTTCTGCCGGCATGTTCGCCTGATTGCCCGAGCCCAGGGTGTGCATCCGAAGCCGCACGCCGCTCGAGTTGAGTTTGACCAAGCCCGTGTTTGTTGGGTGCGCGGTCCACGTGTAGTTCAGGATCAAATCTCCGCTCCTCTAGGCCATCACGATCACGTTGCCGCTCGAGTCAACACTCACCCCTTTGCTGTTATCAACGTCGTTCGGGTCATTGAAAGCGAACTTCGTGCCGGTCCAGGCGACGGCACTGGCCTGCAATGTTTGGTCAATCGCAGGCATCGCGTTGTCCACAGCATTGACTTCCTTGATGGCGTTCGGATGACCTGCAATCAAATCAGTGGGTTGCAACGTCTGCGGGACGCTTCACGCGACAAAGCTGAGGGCAAACAGGGCGCTGGTCACGAGCCGTTTCTTCATGAGTCTCCTCTTTGGCGCAACAATACCGGGAGGTGAACGTTCCGCCATGAACGTTCAAAAATGAGTGCTGCGCTGTGGAAATTAGTTTACCTCACGGGTGCATTGTGAATATATGGGTTCTCGCACGGTGACACATTCTCGGGCCTCCTGTGTCGCCGAATGCACCATGTCCCGGCATCCGTGCGCTAGAATCGCGCCTTGTGAGCCGAGCCGATGAGTAAAGGACGTGTTCTTGCCGCCATGTCGGGCGGGGTGGACTCGAGCGTGACCGCTGCATTATTGCGCGATGACGGCTACGAGGTCATCGGCGCGATGATGCGTTTCTGGCCGGATGCGAAACGCACGGATACCTTCGATTCGTGCTGCTCGCCGGATGCGGCCTTCGAGGCGCGTCGCGTGGCCGAGCATTTGGGCTTGCCGTTTTACCTGCTCGATTACCGCGAGGTTTTCGAGGAGCACATCATTCAACCGTTCGTCGCCGAGTACGCGGCGGGTCGCACGCCAAACCCGTGCGTGCTCTGCAACTCCAAGGTCAAGTTTGATCATCTGGTGCGCAAGGCCACGATGCTCGGATGTGATTTCGTGGCGACGGGGCATTACGTGCAACGCTATGACACGCCACACGGCCCAGAATTTCACCGGGCGAACGATGTACGTAAAGACCAAACGTACTTCCTGTGGGGCACGCCACGCGATGCACTCGAGAAGGTTTTGTTTCCGGTTGGGCACCTCGAGAAACCCGCCGTGCGCGAACTCGCCCGAGGCTACGGTTTGATCACCGCCGAGAAAGCCGAAAGCCAAGACATTTGTTTTGTCCCAGGAACGATCAAAGAATTTTTGGGCGAACGATTGCAAGCCAGCAAGGGCGAAATCGTCGATCTCGAGGGTCACGTCGTTGGGCAGCACGAGGGCGCTCAGTTTTACACGCTCGGGCAGAAGAAAGGTTTGGGCTTGTTTCAATCGCACCTCGAGCGTTTCGTAATCGCGGTCAATGTGGCGAAAAATCAGATTGTCGTTGGCAGCAAAAGCGATTGCGAATCCAGCACCCTCGAGGCGCGGGGCGTGAATTACATCACCGATCTCGAGAATTTGCCGGAACGGGTCATGGCGATGGTGCGGTATCGCACCGCGCCCGCAGCGGCAAAATTGCTACGGGCTGATGCGGTCAGCTTCACGCTCGAGTTTGACGATCCGCAATTTGCGATCAGCCCTGGTCAAAGTGTTGTGATTTATGATGGGCAGCGATTGCTTGGTGGCGGATTTATTCGGGAGCAACTGCTCGCGCTCAAAGCGGGATGAGTGGGGGCTCGAGAACATCGGGCGGTCAAATCCGAACTCAAGGCTCGAGCGCATTCGTGCTGGGAAATCTGTGGCGGCTGTCTTTGGACCGTGAGCAACAGTTGATCGCTCGGGTGGCAACTGAAGACGCAGAATGCCAACACAGGGATGCCAAACCGAGCCAGATCGCACCTTCTGAATTACAGCATGTTGCAACCTCCTGCCTGCCCATGAAAATACTGCTTGCGCTTTTGACACATCATGTGTACAATCCTCGCCAGTGATCCCGCCTGTCGCGCACCGCTAACCACCATTGAACCCCGCCTCCCGGCTCAGGTTCTGGTCAAGCGTGCAATTGCACAGGCCTTTTTTGTTGTCGGGACTCGGGCAGAACTTCTGAAGTCAAAACTTGAACGCAATCCCATGCATGTAGGGCATGACCAGGATTTTGACCTGAAGAACCAGCCTCTCCACACCAGCCTCACTCGAGCTTCGGGTGGGACAGGAGGAATGAAATGAAAGAACAACTGTTGTTGACACCCGGCCCAACCCCGATTCAAGCCCGTGCCGCCAAAGCCCTGACCTTCCCGATGCGCGGGCACATGGACCCCGATGTGTTTGCCGTGAACGCCCGGATTCAAAAGGGCCTGCTGACCATGTACGGTGCGAGCCCAGAAACTTTCACCTGCCTGCTCGCCGGAACCGGCAGCCTCGGCATGGAGGCCGGTTTTGCCAATCTGCTCGAGTCTGAGGATCGCGCTTTGATCTGCGCGAACGGCGAGTTCGGCTATCGCATGGCGGAAATGGCGAAACGCCAAGGTTCGATTGTGGAACTCGTGACCGCACCAATTGGTCAGGCCATTGTGCTCGAGGATGTGCGGGCGGCGCTCGAGAAGAACCCTTACAAGTTGGTGGCGGTCGTGCATGGCGAGACCTCAACCGGTGTTTTGAATCCCGCGCCGGAGATCGCACTGCTTGCCAAATCCTATGGTTGCCTGGTCACGGTCGATGCGGTCACGACGGCGGGCATGATGCCTTTTTTGATGGACGAATGGGGCATCGATTACGCCTACACCGGTTCGCAAAAATGCCTGAGCGCCCCTCCGGGTGTCGCACCCGTGGCCTTCAGTCTGGCGGCGCAACACGCGGTCGAATCGCGCAAAACGCAGGTTCCACTTTGGTATGCGGACCTCGAAGGCTTGCGGGCCTACTGGGACCGGCGCGAGTACCACCACACGGTTGCGGTGCAATTGCATTTCGCGCTTGAGGCGGCCCTCTCCGCAGCGCTCGAGGAGGGCTTGGAGGCCCGGGCCGAACGGGTGCGCGTGGTTGGCGCGGCGGCATTGCGGGCGCTTGAGACGGTCGGTTTCACAGCGTTTGTGGAAGATCCTGCGGCGCGACTGCCAACGGTACTGGCGGTCAGTTTGCCCGCACACGTTCAGGATTTGCCGATGCGCACCGCGCTGCGCGAACGCGATGTCATCATCACCGGTGGCCTTGGTGTCACGGCGGGCAAGATTTGGCGTTTGGGCTTGATGGGTGAGGCGGCGAGGCCCGAGTATTACGCCCGGTTCCTCTCGGCGCTCGAGGCGGTTTTAGGCGTGAATGGTTTGGTCGCGGAGTTCGAGAAACAACTCGCCATCGCCGCATAATTGTTGATCACGAGCTCGAGTCTCGGTTTGCGCTGAGGCCCGGGCTTTTTCACAACATTTTTTGTGAGCGGTACCAGTTTGCCGTCTCGAGAAATCCTGATTCGAGGTCAACGCTGGCCTTCCAGCCCAATTCCTCGAGCGGGGTCACATCGCAGACCCAACCCTCCGCCGTCAACTCGAGCGCTCGAGAGCGGTTCACCAGCCCAACCCGTCCGACGATTCCGGCGAGTTCGCCGATATTCGCGGCGAGCCAGAGCACCGCGTTTGGAATTTGCACAAACCGTGGTTCACGCCCGACGGATTTGCCCGCAGCCTCGAGAATGCCCGCCCAGGTGGTCGGTTTTGGGTGGCCCGCGAAATACGTGTTGCCGTTCGCGCCCGCGTGTTCACCCGCAAGGATGATCGCGTCCACCAAATCGCGCACGTGAATCAAGGTGATCCCCCTGGCCGGATTGCCGAGCACCGGAAAGAAGCCCTTGGCGGC
>JANOWZ010000421.1:0-2956 GCA_031418155.1 Deinococcales bacterium | reverse complement strand
GCGATGCTCGAGGGTGATTTGAAACTCGAATTCGGCTCGAGGCACATCGCAAAATCCCAATCGTTCAGGCCGATGCTGATTCGGGTCGAGCCGTAGATCGTGTGCTCAGCGGTGAGTTTCCAATTGCCAGACCATGAAAGGCAACCGAACCAAACTTCGCCAGAATCTTCACTTGCATTGTGCTCGAGCTTGTCGAGTGCGAACCACGGGTTGTGCTGATGACTGGTCGTGATGCGCCGCGACTCGAGGACTTTCGTGCCGAGGGTCAACGGTTCGCGCACAAGTTGCGTTTCCTTGAACCACGCGCCCGCCAAGTGCGTAAGGCGATACGGTTCTGAAAGTGGCGTGTGCCATTGCGCCGAAAAAATCCGCTCGAGCATCACCAGGTTTTTGTCATCGTTGTGCACCGTGACGAAACGCTCGAGCAAATCAAACTGTTCGTGAATTTTGTAATGCAAGGTCACGCGAAACGGATAGTACGAATCGCGCAAATGAATCCGCAATTCGTTTTCGAGAATTTCATCGCGCTCAAACTCGAGCACCACGTCGCGCACGCCATCAGCGAATGCAACTTTCAAACACGGCTCGAGGTACGTAGCCCCGGCGTATCCCGGATATTCCTCAGGCACGATCTCGCCCTCACCATTAAATGATGCCCAACCCATCGAATCTCGCGGTGCAGGGTAATCCGTGAGGTGCGGCAGTTTTGCGCCCCAATACCGATGCGCGAGCCTGCCATTGGTGTTCAAGCCGAGGGCGTAAGCGGTGTTCGCGGTCTCGAGGACCCAGTTTTTTTCGGTCACGTGAATAGGCATGAAAGAACTTCCTCGAGAATTTAGATTGGGTGCGGTCAAAGCTTTTTCACAGGGGCGAAGCAACCAAAGCCCGAAGGTGCTGCCGTTGGGTCAAGAAGCATGCTTCACCCTCGCCAGTGAATCGAATGGTCTAACGCAAAACTAACGCCCTCGACGAATCAATTTCGGCAGTGACTCTCGAGCCGCCAAGAGCAACAAGCTCATCTCGCCAAAATTCCACCAGAAGTGAATCGCCACCCGTGGCAGCGTGGTCAGTCCGATCATGTTGCGGCAGAGTGGAACATTCGTGGCGAGCCAACCATCCCGTCCAAGGATGCCGGGCAGCACCTGCGCCGATCCAAAAATTGGTAAACCAAGTTGACCAAGTTCGGCGGCGACATGCAAGTAGTTCAACAGCATGAACGTGTGCTCGAGGCTGTGCGCCGTGATCCAAGCGAGAAGCGGGTAGCCCCAGAGTCCTTTCATGCCGTTGCGCACAAGGTAAACGACGCAACCCCAGGCGAGCCAGTTCCAGATGAAATGCACCCATTCGACATCCAGGCTCGAGATCAATCCTTGCGAGTTCACGGGGGCTTGATCGAAGACGTAGAACTGCAAGAGTTGAACGATGTGTTCTATCGTGTGAAATCCTTGTAGCGCGAGCAGCACACTGAGCACACAGGCGGCGGTGCCGTAGAACGCCAGGTCATCGCGCCATTTGAGTGTCGCTGGAACCGCGATCACACCCAGGAACATCACGGTGCCGCCCCAGATTGGAAATCCGGCTCGAGTGACGGCGTAACCGGCCAGCACCAGGCCAACGGCACTCGCGGCGGCGAACAGTGCGGTGCGTCCGCGCAATCGCAAGAGGTCAATCAGGGATGGGGTTCGCTCGAGTCGCAGGCTCATGGTTGGCTCCTGGTGATTTCAAGAATGGTATTCATCGCGGGATTTTTGAGCCTGGATTGCTTGCCGTCGGACCAGATCACCTCGAGCGATTCGAGCGTGGTGTTTTCTGGAAATCCGAAGTGAACCCGTGGGCTCATGCCGGAAAGGTAGCCGCTTTGCGAGAAGAGTTCGCGTGTCATCGTGCCTGCACTCGAGCGCAAGATTACAGTCGCGCCGAGACCATGCGTATTCTTTGATTGCGGCGCACTCAATTCCACTTCCAAGCTCGAGCCGTCACAGAGCGTGTTCTCAAACAGTTGCGCCGACTTCTCGAGGTTGTTGACAACAATGTCCAAGCGTCCGTCGTTGTTGAAATCTGCGAATGCCATGCCGCGACCGCTGGCGCTCGAATCGAGTTTCCAACTGTTCTCGAGTGCGAAGCTCCCATTCGTGTTTTTGTAGGCACGGTTCTGTTCGATCAGTTCGTTGTTCGGCAGGTACTTCAAGTTTTCCTTGTCGATCATGCCGTTGACCAAGTACAAATCCTGAAAACCGTTGTTGTCCAAATCACCGAATTGCGCCGACCAACTCCAACCGGTTGCGTCAAGCCCAAGTTCGTAAGCGGTGTTCTGAAACTCACCCGCTCGAGTCTGGCGTTGCAAAACGTTCTCGGCGCGTTGCAGGCTTTTGTACTGCAACTTCTGAAAGGTTTTTTCCATGAACGGCATCCACTTGGCGAGCACTTCACGGTTCTTGAAATCGGGTTTCATGTCGGTTGCAAAAAACTCGAGGCTGCCATCGTTGTTGGTATCGCCCACCGTGAAGCCCATCGTGTTTTTGGTGGTGCGTTTGAACGGGTTGGCTTTGGTCCAACCGGCTTTCGTGTTCAAGTAGATGTAATCTGGCACGGCGAAATCATTGCCGACGATTAAATCGCGGCGACCGTCTGCGTTCACGTCGTACAACGCAATGGCGAGCGATTGCGATTCACGCATGATGCGGTTCGGCTTGAGCGTTCCGTTCTGGTTGTCGTACACAACCACGCCGCCACCGTTGGAGGTCAGAAAATCTTTGCTTTCCGTCTCGAGGATCGCATCGTAGGAAGCAGTCACGAGTTCGATGTCGCCGTCGCCGTCGAGGTCATCCCAGAGCATCGTGTAGGCGGGGATCGACACGGTATCGAGTGCTCGGGTTTTGAAATTTCCTTTGCCGTCACCGTCCCACAAACTGATGCCGCCTCGGGTGTGAGTGAAGACAATATCAAGCATTCCGTC
>JANOWZ010000420.1:0-2343 GCA_031418155.1 Deinococcales bacterium | reverse complement strand
GGCACGATAGCGTACCTGTTCCCGAGCATTTTCTTGTCCGGGTTGCTGTTCCCGCTCGAGGGGATGAATGCGTTTTTCACAGCGATTTCGTATCTGATTCCGTTGCGGTACTTTTTGCGCGTCGCCCGAGGCGTGATGTTGCGGGGTGCGGGGCTCGAGAGTTTATGGCTCGAGATTGTCGCGTTGGGTATTTTTTCGATTGTGATGCTGGTGCTGGCGAGTGTGCGGTTTCGCAAGACACTGTGAGTTGGTTGGTGCTGCTGTGATCAGTAATTCGTGGATTCAATGGGTCTCGTCAGTCGTGGCTTGTTTAGCCAGGTAATGTCTGGTCAACGCATCCTTGGACAGCAATCCGTATAGTTCTGCGAAATGCTCGAGCAATTCGTGACGTTCACACGCGAAGATTGCATTGAGTTCATCAAGTCGTCCTCGACCAAGCCGGAACGCTTGAATCGTTCGACTGTCCGTAACCATAAAGAAATCGCATTGGGTCCACAGGCTGTAACTTTTCGCTTGGTTGTGTGCGTTCACCAATTCTTGTTGCTTTTTGAGTCGGTCCTCGCGTTTGGCTTCGACCGTCAAAAGAGGTTGATTCCGCAAGGATTTGAGATCGTTGTTGAACACAGCAAAATCAATCACCAGGATCGTGCTACGTGAACCGTGCGCAGCAGGAACGGGCATACCATCAAAACGGTCATCATCGTTGTACCCAAGTCGTGTCAACAACGGGACGATGAATTTGATTTCTACTTCCTTTTCAGTTCGGAACTCGAGTTGAGTGATTTTGCTGAACCAACCATCGGCATTCCATGTCGGCGGAGGCGGTAAATGTGGGATTGTTTCGGTAATTTCTTGCGTTTGGCTTGAGAGGTAAATCCAGTCTTCAAGGTCAATATCCCAATGCTCACCGAATCGCACGATTGGTGGTTGAAATGTCAATTGGACATCGGTCAGGTGTTGCGTGATTTCGGCAGTGTTCGAGTCAGAGCGTTTGCTGTAACCGAACTTTCCCAGGAGCGTGCGCAGTTTGAGTCGCTTGGTTCTGCTGGTTGCCTTTTCAACATCTGCCCAAAGTGTTGCAGCCACATCTACTGGGTCTCGAGATTGCATTATGATTCACTGTCAGGAGTTTCTGCGCGACTACACAACATCATTTTCAGTCTATGATCGAGATCTGATGCGTTGTTTGAATCGATCTTGATTTTTAAGTCGGGCATGTATTGAATATACAAGAATTACCGTTGATAACATATTATTTTTGATCGGTGTCTTTTTTGTACATTCATTTCTCCTCTGCATTCTGGCTAGAAATTCTGTATTGGACTAGAGAATGTGATTTTGACTTTGCTTTACGAATCCGTCACGGTTTTCAGGTACTTGTCTCTTTCATGTGAATTCACGTCGATGCCCATGTCATCCTTGAGCACTTAAACCTTCAAACCGTCTACTCCCTTTCTCGAGGCCACCGCCGGAGCCCGCCACGAGTCCAACACCTTCATGTAATTCGCCCGTTCGTAGGCGCTCGGATCGCTCAGGTGACGTTCGCTCATGCTGCCGATCATCTGCTCGACACTGGCATACCCGTGATCCTCGAGCCAGCCCATCATCTCTGTGACGATTTCACCAATGCGCCCCGCGCCGTGTTGCAACAATTCCGAGGCGAGCATCGTCACTCGAGCCCCTGCCATGAGTGCTTTGAGGGCATCGAAGTGCGTGTGAACCCCGCCCGTGACGGCCAGATCCAACGGCACGCGCCCGAATCGAATCGCCGCCCAGCGCAGCCGCAATCGCAAATCACTCGAGTCACTGAGTTGCAATTCGGGCACGACCTCGAGCGTTTCCAAGAAAATATCCGGCTGGTAAAACCGGTTGAAGATCACGAGCGCGTCCGCGCCTTCGGTGGCGAGGCGCATCGCCAGGTTCGGGATCGAACTGTAAAACGGTGAGAGCTTGACGGCGAGCGGCAGTGATACGCTCGAGCGTACCTCACGCACGATGCTCATCAGGCGGTCCTCAACTTCCGCGCCGCTCAGGTTTGGATCGCCGGGAATCGCGTAGACGTTCAACTCGAGTCCATCTGCCCCGGCTTGTTCGATCAAGCGGGCGTAGTTGATCCAACCGCCGCTCGAGACGCCGTTCAAACTGGCGATGATCGGGATTTGCGTGGCGCGTTTCGCTTGCGAAACCAACTCGAGGTATTCCTCTGGCCCGATGTTGTAATGCGCCAAATCTGGAAAGTACGAGAGTGCCTCCGGGAAGGATTCCGTGCCGTGGTTGAGGTGAAAATCCAAGGCTTGCCCCTCGAGACTGATCTGTTCCTCGAACAGCGAGTACATCACGATG
>JANOWZ010000419.1:0-3915 GCA_031418155.1 Deinococcales bacterium | reverse complement strand
ATGATCTCGTCACGTGAAAACAACTTGCCGGGATGCGAGGCGAGCAACTCGAGGACCGCGTATTCCTTGCCGGTCAAATCCAAAAGCTGACTGGCCTTGCGCACGGCTCGGGCCTCCCAGTCGATCTCGAGGTCCTGAAAGTGCAGCGCGTTTTGACGCACCGGTTGGGCGCGACGCACCAAGGCCCGCACGCGAGCATCGATCTCGCGCATGTGGCAGGGTTTGACCAGGTAATCGTCGCCACCGACCTCGAGCCCATCCACGCGGTCATCGAGTTCACCTCGGGCGGACAAGAACAGGACGGGTGTGGCAATGCGTTGTTCGCGCAGTTCTTGCACCAAACGCAACCCAGCCCGAGGACCTTCTGGGAGTCCGACATCAATGATCATCACGTCATACGGGTTCATGCCGACCATGCCGTGCGCTTCGCTGACCGATCCGACCGCATCGACCGCATACCCGTGGCGACGCATCGAAATGGCCAGGACTTTGCGGCTGGCGGGATCGTCCTCGACCAAAAGCATTCGCATGAGGACTTGGTTCTAGCACACAATGACCGAATGCACGGGCCAGAACCGCAAAAACACTCCAAAACCCAGCTTGAGAAATCATGTGTTTCTCGAGCCGACAGGTTTCAAAATAGGGTCGCCCGTCCGACCAGTTCGGCCTCACGGATCGCGGCCTCGATCACCAGTTTGGCCGGATCGAGGTTGAGGGTGGGTTTGACCTCTGCTGCAATTGCATCAAAATGAAATGGGAGGTTGATGCTGCCGAACGCCTCGCTCGAGGTTGGGGTGTTGCCGGTTGGCGATGCGCAAGAGTTCACTGTTGCTGAAACCGCCACGCACAGCCAAAGACCGTTCTTACTTGATGCCATTGGGGATGTATGTCAAACGATCCGAGAGGCGAATGGTCGAACTCGGCGAGGTTCCGCCTGCGTTTACCGAGGGGACGTTATTGCAGGTCTGATCCCAGATCATGCCTTGGCTCGAGCCAACAAAAAAGGCAGCCCGTTTGGGCTGCCTTCAACTTTGCACCTGAGATTTACAGGTCAAATTAACAGGCCAAATTTACAGGCCAAAATGCGTGCGGTTCTTGGCGATGAACGCCGTCTGATCGCTCGGCACGTCTTCTTCCGGGTAGATGGCACTGACAGGGCAGGCTGGGACGCAAGCGCCGCAATCGATGCACTCGTCCGGGTGAATGTAGAACTGGTCGTCACCCTCGTAAATGCATTCGACGGGGCAAACTTCGACGCAGGCGGAATCTTTGGTGCCAATGCAGGCTTGAGCGATGATGTGTGCCATGTGGGTTCCTCCTTGGGAAAACCCTCGAGATCGAGGGGGTACTGATTCGCATTATAGGGGAGTCTCGAGGCGAGTCAAGTGATTCCAGCACGGGATTATTGTTGACCGGACTGGTCGGAATTGCTGGTCTGAGGCTACGAATCGAAGTTCGATGTCTTCTGAATGCACCTCGAGACCAACCTCCAGAAATCCCAATCTGATTAATGCCGCGAGCGTTTTTGTTTCGCTGGCGGCGGCAATTCAAAACCCCAAGCCTGAATCGATTCGGGTCTCACGCCCCACTCGAGCAAATCCCGCAAATCCGTCACGGTCAAACCGGCGTGCGGCAAGATGTCCGGGCGACGCTCGAGTGTGCGTCGTAAAGCCTCCTGACGACGCCACCGGGCGATCAGCGCATGATTGCCACCACGCAAGACTTCCGGTACGTCCATGTCACGCCACGTCAAAGGCCGAGTGAACTCCGGGTAATCCAAGAGTCCACTCGAGCCAGAACCATCGCTTAAGGCGCTCGAGAAACTGTCCGCCCGATGCGAATCCTGATCGCCAAGCACACCCGGAATTAACCTCGCAACCGCCTCGATCATGCAGGCGGCAGCGGCCTCACCACCCATCATCACGAAATCACCCAAAGACACCTCTCGGGTTACAAGCGCTTCCGTGCGGGCATCAAACCCCTCGTACCGACCGCACAGAATTGCCAAATGATCCAAGCTTGAAAACTCGAGCGCCATCGCTTGCGAGAAGCGTTCGCCCGCCGGGGTCAACATCACGACTTCGGATGCATTCACACCCGTTAACGCACGTTCGATCACATCGACCTTCATGACCATGCCCGCGCCGCCACCATACGGTGAATCATCGACCATGTTGTGCTTGTTGCCCGCAAACGCACGAATGTCACGCAATTCAAACTCGAGTAATCCCGACTGCACGCCCCGCCCCAGGATCGCCTCGCGGGTCCACGGCTCGAGCAATTGCGGAAAAAGGCTCAGGACGGTGAATTTCACAGGCTTGAGTGTACGGGATGCGAGGTGCAAAGCAGAACCCGAGGCCGGTGAAGACCTCGGGTTCCGAGAGAAGCTTGGGTTTAAGGAATGATGTAATTCAAAACGAGCTTCGGAGCGTTTCCACCGCTGAATTCAGCGCTGTCTTGTATGCCATCGTTGTCGGTTGGAGTGGTAAAACGCAGGCGGTATGTGGAACGGTTGAGTCGCGCTGCTTTGTTTGCCAAGTCATCCGTGACGGCTGCCAACGCGCTCAAGGTCTTTTCGCCAATGGCAACAGAGTTGGAAATTACACCGATGTTGCTCAATGGCGCGTTGCTGTACGCTTCGCTACGGCTGGTGTCATTGGTCAGATCTGGACCAGAGTACGTGATGTGCTCGAGCCTGACCACGCCAAGTGTTGCGTAAGGGGCTCCTTTGACGTTGAACTGATTGATTTTGACGGTCGCTGCGACCAGTGTCGTACCGTTGACCGCAGGTGGCACGGTGGCCAAACTAAATCCAGCGAACCCCTTCCATTCAAAGTTTGAACCAATGCTTGTACCGCCGTCTGTGAAGGCAATGGTGTCACCAGCCTCCATCTCATCGCCATAGTACTTGTTACCGACTGGTCCTGGCGCAATGCTATAGACAACCTCTCCGGTTTGTGTGGGGGTGGCATCGATGGTTTGGGTGATGTTGCGTTTGGTTTTGAACGTGCGGTCGGCTTGGTCTGCAACTTCCAACGTGTTTCCAGCCAGATCGGTTGCACCGGCACCAAATTTGTACGTATACACTTTTGCGAGACCATTTGGGTCGGTGATCGCATCGTATTTCAGTTCAGCGCTCGGATCGATGGTCAGCACGGTTCCAGCGGCGTTCCAAGTGAAGGTGACGTTGGCCGGAGCAATCTCTTCGTTGCCGGTGTACGCGGCTTGTGTGGCGGCTTTGTTCATCGCCTCATCAAAGGTCACAACGATGCTGGCTAAGGCTTTGTCGATACCGGGCGCACCATTTGCTGGGGTGCTTGAGGCTGCAACAATCTTTGGTTTCACAGCATCCGTGTTGATGTTGATGGTGACTTTGTCGGTTACGGTCACGCCATCAGCATTTTTTGCAGTCAAGGTGTAATCTCCTGCCGTGGTGACAGTAAAGTTGGTGCTGCCACCGGTCACGGGTGTGACCGCTCCAACGCCTTTGTCAATACTCAGGCTGGTGGCGTTTGTCACGGTGGAAACGAAGGTGACAGCACCACCGCCGAGGGGCAAGGTCAGGATTTTGGTTTCGGTGGGCTGTGTTGTGGTTTTAACATTGAATTTGGTGATCACTGGCAGTGGCGCTGCGGCTGTCACCGTGACCTTTTTTGTGGCGGTTGTATCTCCGGCTGAGTTTGTGGCGGTCAGGGTGAAGGTGGTTTCTGCTTTCACCCCGGTCACGGTCGCCGTAACGTTATCTGCGGCCAAGACGGGAACCGGTGAGGCTGGGTTCGCAGCCAAATTCACCTTATCAGCACCCGTGACCGTCCAGGACAGGGTGACATTGCCGCCACCGACCGGCAATTTGTCACCGGGTACGCTCGAGGTGAACGATTTGATGACGGGTTTCTCAACCGTTGTCGGCGGGCA
>JANOWZ010000418.1:0-7844 GCA_031418155.1 Deinococcales bacterium | reverse complement strand
GGCGCGTTCGACCGGGCCAAAGCGAATGTGAACGCATCGATTTACGTGCTTCCAGGCTCGAGTTTTCAGGCGAACCGCACAAGCTTTGATGCCCAATTGGTCAGCGAGATTGCAGTGATTCCAATGCTCGAGATCCCAATTGAACATGCGAAAACGCACCTGCTCGAGTTTCGAGACGCGGGTCAACTCAAGATTTATTCTTACCCGGATCGGCCCAACGATTACCCGAGCGATGACAGCGATTTGATCGCCAACGCTTTAAAATTGATCGCGCAGCAGGGTCAACCAATTCTGGATTGGCTCGAGCGAGAATTCGGCAATGAATTGTCGCACGTGATCAAAGCCGTTCGTGAGGCTCGAGCCTGATGAGCTTCAGCCGAGGTTTAAGCCCTGATGCAGTTGCACCAGAAAATCGCTCTCAGCGGGTTTGACCCCATCGCTCCAGAGCAGTTTTTCGATCTCACGAAAGGCGGCTTTGCGATGCTCGAGGTTGTCAAAGGCGGCGCACAATTTTTGCAAGTAAGCGCGTTTCGCTTCGGGCGTTTCTGCCGCGTTGACTCGAGCATACGAGGCGTTCACAAAGCCCTGAAGTCCGATGCCTGACTTCCAAGCAAGGCTTTCCAAATCCTTCTCGAACCAATCCGATTCGCGCAGCGAAAACACCGTATCGGTGGCGCTGGCGTAGACGAGCAGGTCAACGAGGGCTTCAAGTTGAGCTTGGGTCATGTTCATGCCACAGTCTACGGGATCAGCCAGACCGTGGCATGAACTTCAATCTGGAGAATCAAAAAGATTTACTTCTCGACGACGTAAAGGCGTTCGATCACGTCTGGTTTCGGCTTTGACCCAAAGCTCGAGGGATCGATGCGTTGAATCTTGTCCAACACCTCGATCCCTTCAACAACCTTGCCGAAGACGGCGTGCTTGCCATCCAGGAATGGGGTTGGCGCGAAGGTGATGAAAATCTGGCTACCATTCGTGCCAGGACCGGCGTTCGCCATGCTCAGGATGCCTTTGCTGGTATGACGCAGGCTCGGGTCAAACTCGTCTTCGAATCGGTAGCCGGGACCGCCACGGCCCGTGCCGGTCGGATCGCCGGTTTGCGCCATGAAATCCTCGAGCACACGATGAAAAACGATGCCATCAAAGTAATGGTGCCGTGCCAACCAGACGAAACTGTTGACGGTCACGGGCGTTTTGTCGGCGTATAATTCCGCGACCATGCGGCCTTTGCTGGTTTCGATCACGGCGGCGTAAGCCTTGCCTTTTGTCGTCGCTTCGCCAGCGCGGGTGAATTGCGTGACGCGCTCTTCGGACATGTGCGGGGTGAGGCTGTAACCGGCTGGAATAAAATCGCTCATGGGTTCCCTTTCAACGGCTTGATCTGCTGGATTCTCGAGATTGGCCTGTTCAGGTCTGGTCGAGTTCTATTTTTTTTTCTGCACGATGTAAACGCGCTTCATGCGGGTCGGTTTCGCTGGCGGTTCGCCACGCACCACTTTATCAAGGACATTCAAACCCTCGGTGATTTTGCCGAAAACCGTGTATTGCTGGTTCAAACTGGTGGTTGGTGCGAGCGTGATGTAAAACTGGCTGCCGTTGCTGCATTCGACTTGCGTGCGGGCCATGCCGATCACGCCTTTGGTATCAAAATTCAATTTCTTGCGTTTCTCGAGGCAGTATTCGTATCCCGGTCCTCCCTGACCCCAGCCGCTCGAGTCTGGTTTGAGCGTGTTCGGATCGCCACCTTGAACCACGAAGCCTTCGACCACGCGATGGAAGGCGATCCCGTCGTAATAGTGGTTCAGCGTTAACCAAATGAAACTGTTGACGGTCGTGGGCGTGTCGTCCTCGAACAAATCGATCACCATGCGGCCCGCGTCAGATTCGACCACGGCCCGGTAATCGGTGTTGTCTTTGAGGACGTACTTGGCCTCTTTGAAGCTGCGCACCGGCGTTTTGGACACGAATGGTGTCAGCTTGAAACCTTTGGGCAAATAGTACGCACTCGAGGCCATTGAAGTCTGGGCGCTCGAGCTTTGCAGGCTCGAGCCGGAAAGTCCGATCAGGCTGGCGGTGAAGGCCAGGGCCAGCAATTGTGTTGGTTTACGCATGAATTCCTCCAGAAAGAACGTTTTTGAACAGCCGCTGAGCATCATAAAGTCTTTTCTGGTGAGAGCACCCTCGAGATGGACAAACACCCGTCAATCTTCTGCAAAACCGCAAGCTATAATCCCGCCGTGTCTTACCAGATCGACCTTGCCCAATTGCAGCCGCACGAACTTCGTCGCACGCTCGGACCGGACGATATCGATCCGATTCTCGAGGCGTTAACCCAGGCGAAACTTGCCGGTCAACGGGTGCTCGCGCCAGATGTCTACCCGGAATGCCTCGAGTTGCGTGTGGCCGAGGAGGCCGATTGGGATGCGCTCGGGGCCAGTTTGCAAGGGGCTTTGGCCGCCAAAGCCATGCGTGATGAACTACACGAATTGGATTTTGTGCAAGTCGGTGCCTTTCGACTCGAGGGCCTGCCGTACCCGAGAAATTTTTTTGCGTACACCAAAACCATCGACACCTTTGCCGCCCTGTACCTTTCGGATCTTGAAGGTCCAGCCCCGTACCTCGAGATGTTCACCCTGCACCGGGACAGCAGCGAGGCCGCAAATTCAGGGATGCTCGGTATTGTCTCCTCGAGCGCCGCTACGCCAGAACCCATCGATCCCAGCCCAAACCTGACCTGGCTGCCCGATCCTGGTGTGAGTCCAGCGCAACTGTTCCAACTGCACCGCAATAAAGTCATCGGTATCGGCAAGGCCAACAAACGCGCCGAAACCGCTGAAGATTTCCAAGCCGCGTACCTCGAGATTTGGAACGCGAATTTCTCCTCATGGCGAGAACGCGGCGTGCTTGTCAAACCGTAACGCTCGAGCTTTACACCCCAGCTTCAATTGATTTCTCGAAAGGATTCCCATGTCAGAAATCACTCGAGCCGCAACCAGGGCCATCGCCTTCGATTGGGGCGGTGTGTTTACGGTTGGAACATTCGATGGTCGCAGCACACAGCGTCTCGCCGACAAGTACAGCTTGGACGTTGTGGAAATTCGCAAGCATTATTTCGAGTTGGTTCACAAGCTCGAGCTTGGAACGTGGACGCTCGCAGAATTCTGGTCGGAGTTCGGCTCGAGAATCGGACTGGCAAAAGTGCCCTACGCCGATTTTGAAAACTTGTACGTCGGCTCCATTCTCGAGAACGATGCGATGTATGCCTTCTTACCCAGCATCTCGCTGGAATTTCGGGTTGGCTTGCTCTCCAACAATTACCCAACCATCTGTGACATCCTCGAGCATGACCCACGTTGGAAACGGTTTGACCGCATGGTGTTTTCCAACAAGATCGGCGTGAAAAAACCCGATCCGGCCTCGTTCGAAGCGTTGCTCGCCGCGCTCGAGTTGCCGGGTGATCGTGTGGTGTTTGTCGATGATGTGCCAGAAAATCTCACTGCCGCCGCGAAACTTGGGATTGCAGGAATCTTGTACGACGCGCATGAACATGCTCGCTTCCTGTCCGATCTCGAAGCTTGGAAGCAAACCCGCACATGACCCGTGAGGAGTTCGAGGCCATGCATCCCGGCGAACCGATTGCCATGAAACTCTTGCAAGGCTATTTCTGGCATCCGAAAGAACTCGAGGGTGTGACCTTACCGGATCAACTTCCGATGGGTGCATTTGTTCTCCTCGATTTGGTGCGGCCTCCATTCGCCTTTTTCGACAATGGAATGCCGACCGAAACCCAAGCCTTCTACCAACTGACCGTCCTTGAGATTTACGATGCTTGGCCCGACAACGAAGCGATGGGTTTGCGTGCACTGCTCGCCAGCCAGGAACTCGATCCGATCCTGAATGCCACGCCCTCAAGTGTCGGTTGGACGCTCTCCGAAGACTTGCGCCCCGTTTAAAACTGTTCTCAAGCTCGCCTTGCTCGAGGACAACTCGAGGCAGAATGCGGGCATGAAAGCCACCTGGAACGGAACCCTGATCGCGGAATCCAACGACACGGTTGTGGTCGAAGGCAACCATTACTTCCCACTCGAATCGGTCAAACCCGAAATCTTGCGGCCCTCGAGCCATCAGACCACGTGCCCGTGGAAGGGTTTGGCAAGTTACTACTCGCTTGAAGTTGCGGGCGAAACGAACGCGAATGCCGCCTGGTTTTATGCCGAACCCAAAGATGCCGCCAAGGAAATCAAGGGGCGTGTGGCGTTCTGGAAGGGCGTGCAGGTCACAGCCTGATCTCGCCATCCGGTAGACTCAAGTCATGAACGTTGCCATCCTGGTCTATTTCGATGTGCTCGAGCTTGACCTGGCTGGGCCGATCACGGTCTTTCGCACTGCGAACCGGTACGCAGAAGAATCTGGTCTCGAGGGCTACGAGGTCTTCACCTTGGCGCGTTCTCGGGCCAGCATCAAGGGCGCGGGCGGGCTGGTGATGACACCAACGAATGCCTTCATGGGCGCACCGGACGTGGACGCAATCATTATTCCTGGCGGTCCCGGCGCGGAGAAGGCGGGCAAGGATGCCGTGACTCGAGATTACCTGCACGGTTGCGCAGACCGTTTGCGGTTTCTCGCGAGTGTGTCAACCGGAGCGTTTGTTCTGGGCGCGGCGGGATTTCTTGAGGGGCTGACCGTGACGACTTGGCCCGCGTTGCAGGAACAACTCTGGAAGTACGAACCCGCCGATGTGGTCAACGCCCGAGTCGTCAAGAATCCGAACGGACGGTATTTGAGTGCCGGTGTGACGCACGGCTTGGATTTGGCGCTCGAGATTGTCGCGGAAACCTCGAGTTTGGAAGTGGCGCACAAAACGGCGGCGCATTTGTCGTATGTCTGGGAACCGATTTGATTTTCATGTCAAAATCCTGGTGTCATGCTTTCATGACGTGCCACCAAGTTTTGACTGGGTTGGTTTGATGTCTCGAGCATTCGTGCGCGAGGATGTTCAGGTTCCCGAGATCGAAATCCTCGAGTTTCAAGCATTTGTTGGATTGGATGCGGATGCTGCAACCCATCAGGCGGAGAGTCTGCCCGAATTGCTGAGTTGGGCACGAAACCACGCCCACGGTTTCGTGCAAGTCCGTGACCGTACAGGTGTTTTGCTGGCCGAGGTTGGCTGAGGATTCATGCAGTTCACCCTGCCCGCAAATTTGAACGTAGACTGTCCTGATGTTAGACACTTTTGAACGTTACGAAATCGACACCACCTGGATCGCTCGAGCACTCGAGGCGCTGCCCGGTTCGTACACCGGCCCGGTTCGTGCATTGCCCGCCCCTTACGGCATTGTTGGCTTTGGCGAGGGCGCTTGGCCCGCCGAGTTCGCTCGGGCCTGGATTGACCAATCGGTGGTTTCGGACGGCACGCAATTTGTGCTCGCGGGCGGCCTGGATTTCGGCGAGGCCGAGGTTGCCGCGATCATCTCCGAGGCGAGCGGTTCCAAACCGTACCGGGTTGGGCAGGTTGCCCTGAACGCCCAAGACGAGGATTCTATTGAGGATTTTGGTGTCGATCAGATTGTGCCCGCATCGCCGCTTTCGACGTACACGTACTTGCAAAGCATCGCTTACGCCACCAACCACGCCTCGAGTGCTGAGGCCGCCGACAACCTGTTGCGCGACTTGTGTGCGCAGTACAAGACCGATGTTCACACGAACGACAATCCGGCCAAACGCCTCGCCTGGAGTTTGTGGACGCGCACGCCGTTGCTGCTCGCGCCGCCAGAATTCTCGCAGCAAGTCTGGGCCTGGCACCTCAGCCTTGCCCGAATCGGCAAAAGCATGAGCATCCCGCTTGAGCGCAATCCGCTGACCGTCCTCTCGAGCGGGTTTGAGGCGCATCACGAGGCGGGCGATTCGCTGGTCGCACTGGTGCTTGGCGGTCTGGATGAAAGCATGGGGATCGCCAAAGAAATGCTCGAATCTCGGATCGATGAGGTGATTGCGGTTGAGGCGCAGCCAGGGGAACCTTACGCCAGCGGCTTGGGCCTGTGGTATTTGGGCGCGTGGGTTGGCTTTTATTTGGCGATCCTGTACGGGATTGATCCAAAAGACTCGAGTGCGCTCGAGCATTTGCGCAAAGCTTGACAGGAGTGGCTGAAACCTGAGGTAACGCTCGATTCTCAGGGCCAATAATGCGTACAATCCAGTTATGGACCAAGACGTGTTGCGAAACCTGATTGCCGCTGAGATCAAACGTGCAACTGCGCCACTCGAGGCTGAGATTCAATGGTTAAAAGCTGAAGTGCAATCCTTGAAAACAAGCTCGGGTCATACGGTTGTCTCGAGCCCTGTCGTGAACCCAGTCATCTCGAGTGAGCCACCGCCGGTTTGGAATCCTGAACCCGTTCCAGAGGTCACGAACACCGCCGAAGATCCGTTGAACAGCCTGCCAGTCAATGTGCCACCGGACCGTTCCGACTTCGCCCGTTTTCTGGCCCGAGGGCTCGAGCAGGAGGCGAAAGAGTACGCCGAGGAACGTCCAGAACCCGAGAAGAAAAAAGGTTGGAATCCGTTCAAGAAGTAAAGCTCGAGTCCCGTCTGAGTTTCAGTTGCGTCCGAGGTCAAACCGATCTCGGACGTGTTCATGATCCTTAAGCCGTGTCGTAGGATGACGGTACATTTCACCACAGATTTCAGTCTCGAGGAGAAACCATGCTGACATTGGGCGCACTCAAAGAACTTGTCGACAATGATGAGATCGACACCGTGATCATCGCGCTGACCGATTTGCAGGGCCGATTGCAGGGCAAGCGTTTGACCGCGCAGTATTTTCTGGACGAGGTCGCCGGTCACGGGGCCGAGGCGTGCAATTACTTGATCGCGGTCGATGTTGAGATGCGCACGGTTGGTGGCTACAACATTTCAAGTTGGGAACGCGGGTACGGCGATTTGCGCATGAAACCCGATTTTGCGACTTTGCGTTTGATCCCCTGGCTCGAGAAAACCGTGATGATCCAATGCGACCTTGAGACGCACGAACACGCGCCGGTGGTTGAAAGCCCTCGCCAGGTTTTGCAACATCAATTGGATCGGCTCTCAGAACATGGCCTCGAATGCCTCGCCGCGACGGAACTCGAATTCATGCTCTTCAACGAAACCTACGAGAGCGCGGCACGGATGCGTTACCACGACCTCGAGCCTGCCAACCAGTACAACGTCGATTACAGCATTCTGGGCACAACGCGGGTCGAACCGATCATCGGACGGATTCGCCGCGACATGAAGGGCGCGGGACTGTACTGCGAGAACAGCAAAGGCGAATGCAACCTCGGGCAACACGAGATCAATTTCAAGTACAAAACGGCGCTCGAGACGGCAGACGATCACGTGGTTTTTAAAAACGGTTCCAAAGAGATCGCGGCGCATTTCGGTGCGGCAATCACGTTCATGGCAAAATTCAACGAACGCGAAGGCAACTCCTGTCACATCCACATGAGTTTGCGGCACACGAGCGGCAAGAAAAAAGGCAAAGCCCTCTTCGCCGAGGATCGCGCCAGCTTTGAGCATTTCCTGGCGGGGCAACTCGAGTGTCAGCGCGAGTTCACGCTTTTGTACGCGCCGAACATCAACTCTTACAAACGCTATGCGGTTGGAAGTTTCGCGCCGACAGCGATTGCTTGGGGTTCGGACAACCGTACCTGTGGTTTCCGAGTGGTTGGTCATGGCCCGAGTTTGCGCGTCGAAAACCGTGTCGCCGGTGCGGACGCGAACCCGTACCTGGCGCTCGCCGCGATGATCGCCGCGGGATTGCACGGCATCGAAAACAAACTTCCGCTTGAGCCAGAATTCAA
>JANOWZ010000417.1:0-15931 GCA_031418155.1 Deinococcales bacterium | reverse complement strand
TTCATCGGCTTCGGGGCGCAACCACCGATTCCCGAATGGGGCGCAACCGTCAGCCTGACCCGCAATTACATTTCAAACGCACCCTGGGCCTCGAGTGCGCCTGCAATGGCGATTCTGATTTCGGTGCTGTCATTCAATTTGATTGGTGATGCGTTGCGTGACGCGCTTGATCCTCGAGCCGCACGGTAATTCTCGAGCTTTACATTGAGAACTCGAAACAGACCACGCGCACGTCCAAACCACCTTGGGTGATGTGACTCGTTTCAGATCGGGCTGTTTTGAGTCCACCCATGAACGCCCGCCATGAGGCTTCATCGCCGCACAAACAGAACCCAATCAGCGCACCACCGTCCACCTGGATTTTGGCTCGAGTCGCGTTTTCGCCCCAAGCCTGCACGGAACGCCCGAGCCTCGAGTAAATCGTGACCGCCTCATCCTGGCTGCCGAGGCGCAGGCCATACGGTGGATGCAACGGCAGCAAGGTGACTTGACCCGCCGGGGCCATTTCCTCGTTCGGCAGTTTGAAGACATCTTCCTCGATCAGTTCGACATCGGCAAAGACCAGGCCGAATTCCTCGAGTTTCGCCTGCGCAAAAACCATGTTCGCCGTCAGTTCCTCGGCCTGTCGTGCATCGCGTTCAACAAATTTGATTGTTGGTAGTTTCGCCTCAAGTGCGGCCCGCAAGGTGCGTTTGCGCCACCATGAGATCGTTGTTTCTTTCGGCTCGAGCAAGTATTGCCACGGGCGTTCCACATCCCAAACTGCGGGCGGCAGTCCGTTCAAAGCGTGCCAAGTTTCGATCCCGAGCGTGCCACTGCCCGCGAACGGAACGCTGATCTGACTCGCCTGCAACGCTCGAGGTTCAAACACGGAGAGTCGCATCAGGGCGGCACAGGCGATGTCTTCGCGTAGGGTGGCGAGTGTTCCCGTCACGGCCCGCCAGCCGCGTTTGTGCAGCGCATCGTTGCCCAAACTGACCCGAACGCGAAAATGATCGGCAAACGTCTCGAGGTCCACGCGAATGCTCGGTTCATCCTCGATCACCGTGAAGCCTCGAGATTCAAAAAACTTTTGCGCGATCTCCTCGAGGTGCCCCGCGTGCGGGCAAGTTCCCGGCCCGGCTTTGGCGTGTAATTTCAGGTTGACCCCATCGGGCAGCACGTCCGCCCAAGTGGAACGTTTCAAGGCAAGCTCGAGGTCATGCCAGTGTTGCACTCGGGTGTCGATCAGCATCAAGCGGACATCGTGAACCGTGCTCAACCGTGACGCGAGTTCGCAGGCGAGTTCCCACGAGGCGTTGCGCACCCGCACGAAACCTCGACCCGCGATGATGTTCGCCGCAAACTTGTGCGGTTTCCAAGGGTTCGCCACGATGCGTTCAGCCTCGAGTGCCACTTCGGGCAGACCTCCCGGTGGGCCGTACAACTCGAGTGTCAACGGTCTTGCGGCAAGTTTCGTGTCAGCATTTGGCCGTTGCGGTCGGGGAAAGGCGTGAGCCATGATTGTGCCTCTCTCCCAGCGGTTCAGCTTGGGACAACATCTTGCAGCATCATTGCACAATCGGCACTGCCCGCTCCGGGCCATCGAAATCAGTCAGCCGGACGATTTGAAACGCCCCGCGTCGTACAGGGCTCGAGCCTTACATGCTGAGTCGCGTGTTGTACAAATTCGCATACGTCCCACCCGCCGCGATCAGTTCCGCGTGTGTGCCCTGTTCAGCAATGCCGCCATCGGTCAGGACCAGGATTCGTTGCGCGTTTCGCACAGTGCACAACCGGTGCGCGATGACCAGGGTGGTGCGGTTGTTGCTCAGGGTCTCGAGGGAATCCTGGATCGCCTTTTCGCTCTCGTTGTCCAGGGCGCTTGTCGCCTCGTCAAAAATGATGATCGGTGGATTCTTCAAAAAGACTCGAGCGATGCTCAGGCGTTGCTTCTGTCCGCCCGAAAGTTTTACGCCGCGCTGCCCAACATCGGTGTCGTATCCGTTCGGCAGCGCCATGATGAAACCGTGGGCGTTGGCTTTTTTGGCCGCCTCCATGACCTCTTCCAGACTGGCCTCGAGCTTACCGTAGCGAATATTTTCCAAGACGGTCCCGGCGAATAGGTAGACATCTTGCTGAACCACGCCGATCTGCCGCCTGAGCGATTGCAACGCAATGCCTTTGATGTCCTGACCATCGAGCAGAATTTGTCCCTCAGTCACGTCGTAAAACCGTGGAATCAACGAACAGAGTGTGGTCTTGCCAACACCAGAAGGCCCAACCAGCGCGACGAACTCGCCAGCCTTGATGTCCAAGGAAAGCTGCTCGAGCACATTCTCAGAATCCTCGGCGTATTTGAAACTGACCGCCTGAAATTGTACCTGCCCTCTAACCTGAGTGAGTTCTCTCGTGTTGTCGGCATCTTGAATCTCTGGCTCGAGTTCCATGATTTCCATGAAGCGCTCAAAACCAGTGCTGCCCTCCTGAAAGACCCTGGCAAAATTCACGAACCGCTGAATCGGATCGACCAGAACGGCAACGTACAGCAGGTATGTCACCAAATCTGGCAAACCCAACGAAACATTGGCGATGGCAAGGCCACCAAAAACCACGATCACCACCGTCAAGAGTTGACTGAAAGCCGTTATGCCACTCGAGAAGTACGCCTCGCTTTTGTGACCTTCACGCATACTTTCAACGAAACGGTGGTTCTGAAGGTCAAACTTTGCTTGTTCCTGCTGTTCGTTGCTGAACGACTGCGCCACGCGAATCCCTGCAAGCGTGTCCTCCACCTGTGCATTGACATCGCCGATGCGTTGCCGCATGGCTCGCAGCGCCTGATTCATTTTGCGATTAAAATACAATGCCCAGAGCAGCATCACTGGGAAAAGCAAGAACACCACCGCAGTCAACTGGACATTCACACTCAAGAGAATGGCGAAGACCCCGGCGAATTTCACCACGGCAATGGCGAGGTCTTCTGGGCCGTGGTGCGCAAACTCACCGATGTTGTAAAGGTCGTTGGTCAGGCGCGACATCAACTGTCCCGTTCGTTGCCCATCGTAAAAACCAAACGATAACGTTTGGTACTGCGCAAACAGGTCGCGGCGCATGTCTGCTTCCATCAGGGTTCCCATCATGTGACCTTGGTAAGAAACGAAGGTGTTGCAAAACGTGTAAGCCATAACCAGCGCCAGCATCAAAGCACCCACCAGTAAAATTTGCCCGAGCGCATCGGGATGATTTCCCTCGAGCACGTTCTTGGTGACGTAACTTGCGCACAATGGCAGGATCAGGGTGATCGCCGAGACAACGAATGCGCAAGCCAGGTCGGTATAGAGCAAGCGCCGATAAGGTTTGTAATACGAAAAAAATGTTCTGCTTCGAGTTCCGAAAAATCCATTCGCCGGAGCGGGCACTCTATCTACGGGCACAAACATCCCCGAGGCTCGAGACAGATTTCCGAATCAGTGTGGGTTGAATCATTCGGGAAAGCATATTCAGCGCGGGCATCTACGGCAATGCGTTCAATGGCTTACCGCCTTGAGACCAACAAAATTCCCCGCCCAAACCTCGAGCGGGAAATGATTCAGCTTGTTAAATTCTCGAGCTTATTTCTCTGCGATCAAGAAGTAGCTCATGTACCCGCCGCTCGCTTCGCGTGTGTCAAAACGATGCACGGCTTTTGGCTTACGGAACTGCATCACGGCACGCAGGACATCGGGGTATTCGCTTTCTTCGAGGTTGAACACCCAGACTGGGTAATCGTTGGCTTTCTCGAGGAATTCCGAGACCATTTTGAAGTACGCTTCGCGTGAGGTGAAGCGGTCGCCGAAGGTGCCTTTGGTGGCGGCCTTCAGTTCTGGCATCCAGGTTTTGCTTGGGCCGCGTGCCCAGATTTCGCGTCCGAGTGGTCCGCGTGGACGTGCGCCCGCAGCGTATTCGGTGCTGAAGCCGCCCATGCTTGGCAGTTGCATGTACAGGGCGCTGGCGCGAACGTTGCCGACGAAGCTTCCGGCCTCTTCCATGTACGCTTGGCCTTTGCCGCTCGAGGTGATGCGCTTGTTGATCTCTTCGACTTCACGGGCGAAGACTTTGTCGAGGGAGACGCGCAGGTTCACGAATCTCGAGGAGTCCATGACTTGGGCGTATCGCATGGTGTTGTATCCGGCTCGAATGGCGATACCTTTTTGACGGGCTGGCAGTTTTTCGATGCGTGGACGAAGTTGATCAAAGAAGTATGCGTCTTGCATTGGGACGAGACGGGCGAGTTCTGGGTTGGTCAGTTGCTTGCCGTCGCCGATGTCTTTGGTCAGTTCGCCGAGGGTGTCGCCGTCCAACAAGAAGCCTTCGTTTTCGATCAGGCCGACCGAGTCCATGTATGAAAAGTGCAACAGGTCGTTCATGTGCACGCTCTTGCCCAAAGTCTTCATCCACCAGCCGAGCCACATTGGGTTGCGTCCACCGAAGGGTACGGCGACACTCTCGAGCTTGAGGACTTTTGAGAGCAGCATGACTTCTGCGCCGACGTATTCTTTGACGCCACTCATCGTTTGCCTCCTGAGATGGCGAAGTTTTCACTTGGGATCAAGGCTCCGCATTGGTGCAACTCGAGGAACAAGCCGACGAGTTCTGGATCGAACTCCATGCCTGCACCGAGTTTGATCTCCTCGAGCGCATCGGCTTCAGACATCGCCAAACGCCACGGACGGTCGTTTGTCAGCGCATCCCAGGTGTCCGCCAAACGGATGATGCGAGCACCGAGCGGCAAGTCGGGTCCGAACAGCATGTCCGGGTAGCCCTGACCGTTCCAGCGTTCGTGATGCCAACGCACCAGCAACTGTTCTTTGCGTCCAAAACCGCGACGTGCCACTTCGCGTTCACCGATCAGGCTGTGTTGCCACATCTCAACGGTTTCTTCTGGGGTCAAGACTCGAGGTGCGCCGTAGAAGGCGTGCTTTTGAATGACCTCGCCGATGTCGTGGAGCAACCCGGCGGTTTTGACGACGCGAATGTCTTCTTCCTCGAAATCCAAACCTTCGCAGATGGCGACGCTGGTTTCGGCTACACGACGGGCATGTCCTGGGGAGTAGTGCTCGAAGCGGTCGGTGTTTTCCACGCGGTCGCCGAAGTCCTTGACGTAGGCATCAACGATCTCGTCAATGAAACCGTCTCTGAAGAGATCACTCATATGTTTCCTTTCCACTGCATGATAATTTTTAAAATATTGCTCGAGAAATTCTTGTTCGCGTCTAGCACAGCCGAGAATTGATGAAAGTTCGTCATCATCAGACCATCAGCGTGATCGGAGCCTCGAGTTTCGAGACGACCTGATCGAGGAATGATGCGCCAGCGCGAAGGTTCACGAGGCCAGAGAGAGAGACCGTGCCGCGCATGCGACCCGGTTTGTCCGGGTGTGGCGAAAGACGGGTCAGCAAGAGGTGCGGTCCGGCGAGTGGCAAGACCACTTCATCCAAGCCGAGGTCGCTGATGTCAACGACGCTCAGGTCGCCACGAACGCCGCTCGAGCCCTCGCTGATGCCCGCAAGCATCTCGCGGAAGCTTTCGACGGCTTTGATCTTGGCGGTGACTGCAATCCCATTGTCGCCGAGTTCGGCGAGTGCAATCGTTTTGATTCCCGGCAACTCGAGGGCGCAACGTTCGGCGGCGCGACCCAAGAGCGAGACCATCGAAACGTCCAATGGGCGCAGTGCGTGACGCAAACGAATCTGCGCTTCGATCAGGTCGGTCGCGTCGAAGTGACGGCGCAACGTGGTCGTCGCGGGCATCATCGGGACATTCATGATTTCTGGGGCCAGCACTGCCGCGACGCTGGAATCCGTTTCGAGTTCTGCATCGAGCGGTTGAATCTCTGGTGTTTCAAATCCGAGCACGCTGGTCTCGAGCGCCTGGAGCACGGCCTCTGGCGATTCATTGCTTTCAGCAGTAGCAACAAATCCGGCATGAACGGGTGTGGCGACCGGTTCGTTGACCGCTTCACGGGCGGTTGAAACCTCGAGTGCTTTGCTGCTCTCGATCAATGCGCTCAAATCGGTGATTGGCGCACCCTCCATCTCGTAAGCGGCCATGATGCCTTCCTGAAGGCTTGCTTCGCCCAAGCCAACTGCGGCAAGCGCATCCGCCTCGGGTTGCAGGTCAATCGTGACGGCTTCGGCCTCGGCATGATTCTCTTCGTCTTCGGCCTCGGTATTCGCAATCTCGAGCAGCGCTTCGAGTGGAACTTCGTCGATGCCAAATTCGCTGGGTTGCTTTTTGGGTTTGACGGGCTTCTTCCAGGCGGCGACGGGTTCGACCGGTTCGCCCTCGGGAATGACAATTGCTTCGGCCTCAACAACTTCAACCTGAGCTTCGATTGCTGGAACTTCAACCTCGACCACTTCTGCCTGAGCTTCAACTGCTGGGAGTTCAACTTCTGCCTGAGCTTCGACCGCCTCCGCTTCACCCTCGAGCGCGACAGGTTGCTCACTGAGTACAGTGCCAGACTGTTCGCCCATCAACTCTGGAAGGTCAAACGGCACACTCTCGAACGCATCCTCGAGCGCCATCGGATCAATTTTTGGCTTCTTGGCCTTTGCTTCAACCGCACCCTGATCGTCTTGATCTTCAGAATGGACCTCAGCATAAATGTCCGAATCGGCCTGAACCTGAACATCTGCCTGCGCCTCAACCTCGGGTGCATCTGACTGTTCTGTGCTGGCTTTGGCGCTCGCCTCGAGTTCGGCAAACACCGCATCAATCGCCTCGCTGCTGGCCTGATAGGTCGTCGGTTCGCTGGGCTCAACCACCGGAACTGGCGGCGTGAACCGTTTGAAACCCTTAGACACTTTCGCCGCTGGCGCGTTCAAATCTTGCGCCACCGGAGCCTCGAACTCTGAAGCCGCGAGCGGCACTGGAGCCATCCCGCGTTCCGAATCCATCCAGGCGAGGAAATTCCCCTGATCGTCGATGGCCAATGCAGACTCGATCCCGTCCGGGTCGATCAACTCGTCCAGGTCGGTTTCGATGGCTTCAAATGATGCCACGGAAACATCCCACGGTCGAGAAAACCCGTCGGTCCAGTCTGTGTCGCCGAATCCTCGTGTACTCAACTCACGCCCCCTTTCGTTGTGCTGCTGGCCTGGAACTTATCGGCCTGAACTTGTAGAAGCCCTGTTCAACTTTTCGCCCTTGCCAGAGCTTCAGTTTGCCGAACCATCTCTTGCAAAATTCTTTCAAACCACCAAACTGTAGCGGAACCCACAAATACTGTGCATCACACAAGTTTTGCCACAGTTCCGAGTCCAAACAAAGTAGGCGCGAGACCGCAACTTGACCAGCCCCAAACGGGCATACCCAAATGGGGGGTATACCCAATACCCAGAAGAGGCTTACTCAAACCTTGCTCGAGGGTGCACCATTCACACACCGGCAAGAACCGGAAAAACACCCAAAAGAATTCTTGAACCTCTTTTCCCAACATCGCCCCATTTATCCCTGGGCAAGAACCAAGAATTCAAATTTTACGGAGGTACATATGGCAGTCGAAAAAAGCATGAACTCCTCGAGCCTCGGCGAAGTTGTGGACCGCATCCTGGACAAAGGCATCGTCATCGACGCATTCGCCCGCGTCTCACTGGTCGGCATCGAATTGATCGCCATCGAAGCCCGCGTCGTTGCTGCATCGGTCGAGACGTACTTGAAGTACGCCGAAGCCATCGGTTTGACCTCGACGGTCGCCGCACCAGCAGTCTGATCTTTTAGATTCAGGCCAAGACACAGGTCTTGCGGGTGGGTCGGGCATCACGCTCGGCCCGCCCGAATTGCTTGGGGGCGAGAGGAAAGAGAAAAGAGGAAAGTAAAAGCCTCAACACCTCACCTACCGCCCAAACCTCGAGTTCAAGCCCTATTCGATAACCATATCCCGTATCCATCCAGTACCCAATGACACATCCAAAAAGGTGAAATCATGCCGATGACATTAGATGACCAGGCTGGAGCCGCACTGCGCGAGAAACTGAACAAATCCGCCAGCGACCGCCTGAATTTTGATCAGGAACGCCGCGAAGAATTCGTGGCGGCAAGTACCATCCGCGCCGTTGAACACATCGCCCGTGCAAACGAGGTTGCAACCCAAGCGCAAGCCGTTCATGCGAAGCTCGAGATTATCGCGGAGATTCGCAGCACCCAGGGCGCTCAACGCGCAACTGATCGCGCACACGAAAACAACCAACGCAAAGCCACGGTGCAAGAAACACTTGCCGCTCAAGGTGCAAAACGAATCTCGAGCGCCCGCCGTGATGCCAGCAAACGCGCCAGTGAACGCGAAACGCTCAGTGCCGAAACAGGTCAATTGCTCGAGGCTCACGCCACCGCACGTGCGGTCATGCGTGAACAACTCGAGGGATTCGCCCGTCAAATGCGCGGATCGGATGTCAAACCAGTCGTGCGTGCGGCCCGTCCAGCCAGCAAGCCTGCCGCCAAACCAATGCCGCAGGGCGCTCTTTCCGTCGGCGTTGCCGTGCTGAACCCAGTCGAGAAACGCCGCGAGCACATCGTCTTGCGCACCATCTCGAGCGTTCCAGGATTGTCACTCGAGGACCTCGCACAAGGCTTGAAACTCGATCAAAGCGAAGTTGCCACGATGCTCAAACGCCTTGTCGCCAGCGGCAAAATCAAACTTTCCGATAACGGTTACGTCTCGAGTGGCGCATGAGTCAAATCAGCACCAAACAGCGCGAAGATTTCGTTGAAACCGCGCAGGTCAAAGACCTGACCAAACGCGCTTTGGGATATCTCGAGGCTGGCCTCGGCGTGAACTTTGAAGGCGCGAGCGGCACCGGAAAAACCACACTCGCGTTGCATGTCGCCACGAAACTGGGCCGCCCGATGGTGCTGATCGCCGGTGACAACGAGTTTGGTTCCAGCAATTTGCTGGGCGCGAACAACGGATTTCGCCGCCGCAAAGTCGTGGACAACTACATCCACAGCGTTTTGAAAGTGGACGAAGATTCCAGCAATTCCTGGGTCGATGAACGACTGACGATTGCCTGCAAGAACGGTTACACGCTCGTTTATGACGAGTTCACACGCTCCAAAGCCGAAGCGAACAACGTCCTGTTGCCGGTGCTCGAGGAAGGTATTTTGATCTACCCGAGCGCGGCGGGCAAGGGCGGGTACATGAAAGTTCACCCGGACTTCCGAGCGATTTTCACCAGCAACCCGGAAGATTACGCCGGAGTGCACCTCGCGCAAGAAGCCTTGCGTGATCGCCTAGTGACCATGCGTTTAGAGGGATTCGACCTCGAGACGCAAGGCGGAATTGTTGCCGCCCGATCAGGATTGCAACTCGAAGATGCGCTCGCCATCACCGAACTGGTCGCCAGCGTGCGTGGCGAAAGCAAACTGAAAATCAAACACAGCGTTCGCGCCGCACTGCAAATCGCTCGAGTAGCCAGCGTCCGCAACCTTGAAGTCAGCGCCGGAAACCTTGAGTTCGAGCGCGTGGTTTTGGATGTCCTGACCGGCAGCATCAGCGACGAACACGAACGCCATACCGTCTCGAGCCAAGCGGTTGCCAAAATGCTGCACCTCTTGCCGAAAGCCCGCACCATCAAACCACTCGAGCGTACAGCAGAACGCACGGAAATCCTCGAGATCCGCGAGCCCGTGCTTGCCGGTGGTGAACGCAAACCATCACGCGCCATGACGTTGTAAAAAAACAAGAGGAAAGATTAAAGAGAAAAGAGGAAAGTAACAGCCTAAAACCTTGATCTGAACTTACTTTCCTCTTTTCTCTGCTTTTACTTTCCTCTCTCCGAAGGAGCCCCAATGACCACCCCACGCAAAACTGCTTTGGCACCCTCGAGCTTGCGACGTTCGGCCTTGCCCAAATCTGAAAGCCGCACGTACCTGCAAATCTACCAACTCACCGCCGAACGCAAGCGCCTCGAGCGAGGATTGGCCGACTGGCGGCAGCGCGTGAGTGACGGTGAAAAAACGCTGGCGAAACTTGAAGCGCGAATCATTGAATTGCAAAACGAAACCGAAGTGATTTCCCCTCGGGTCGCACCAAAGCGGGGGTCGATGGGATCAGGCGGATCAATGGTGCTCGAGTACTGAACCCAGAATTTTGAATCCGTAGGGGCGAACTCAGCATGCTCAGCATGTATCACATGACGTTCGCCCTTTTCGCACAACATCCCCAACAAAACAGGAGACAACACAATGGCGAAAACCAACGACAACAGCGGACTTGGCGGAATTTTTTCCGGTATCAACAATCTTCTCGAGGTCGTTCAAGAATTGCAAAAACAGGCGGGAAACGCTGAAGGCGGCACGCAGAATTTCACGACAAAATCTGGACTCGAGGGTGTGATCGGGGTCAACATTCGCACGAACTTAAATGGTGAACCGACCGTCTCCACATTCGGCAACATGGCGAACAACGGTGGCAACCCCAGCGTCGAACCCGTGCGCGAACCGATGGTTGACGTGCTAGAGGAAACCGGACATTACAGCGTGATTGCCGAACTTCCAGGCGCGGTTGAAAGCAGCATTCAAGTCACGCTCGAGGGACAAACCTTGAAGCTTGAAGCGAACGGTGCAGCGGCACGCAAGTACGCGAAGACGCTCGAGCTTTCCAAAGCCGTCAAAGGTGAATTCACGAAGTCTTATCAGAACGGAATCCTCGAGTTGATGGTTCCGTTCGCGGGTTGAGGGTTTGATGCAAGTTGTTGATTCGGCGAACGCGAATGTAGGGGCGAGGCATGCGTCACGCAACAGCGTGCATTACACGATGCCCCTACGACAGAACCGCAATTGGAACCCAACATGGTAATCGATGCCCTCGAGATCGTCGTCGCCGAGGCCGCGCCGCGTGATGCGGGCCGTGGCCTCGCCCGCCTGTCCCCTGCCGACCTCGAGCGTTTGGGCGTGCGTGCCGGTGGTGTGATTGTCGTCACGGGTGAGCGCAGCACGGCGGTTCGTGCGTTGCCGTCCAGACCCGAGGACCGTGATCGTGGCGTGTTGCTGGATGGTTTGGCCCGAGAAAATGCGGGTTCGAGCATCGGTGCGAAAGTGCGTGTTGCAAGACTCGAGCCGGTCTTGGCACGGAGCGTGGTGCTCGAGGTGATTTCTGGTGCGGGCGTGGCAATCTCGGATTTGAAGACGTTGTTGCAGGACCGTGCGTTGACGGCGGGTGATCGGGTTCGCGTGGAGTTGTTCGGCTCGAAGGTATTGGAGTTGCGGGTGAAATCCATCGAGCCTGGATCGCATGCGTTGGTCGGAGGCGAGTCGCGTTTGGCGCTCGAGAATTCCGGCGAGGCGCAAGCTCCAGCCCAATCTTCTTCGAGCGCAAGCTACGAGGACATCGGCGGTTTATCGCGTGAGGTTGCTCGAGTCCGCGAGTTGGTCGAGTTGCCATTGCGTTATCCGCAGGTGTTCGAGCAGTTGGGAATCGATCCTCCGAAAGGGGTGTTGTTGTACGGCCCGCCCGGAACCGGCAAGACCACGATTGCTCGAGCCGTGGCGCGTGAGACACGGGCGCATTTCATTTCGGTGGCTGGCCCGGAAATCATTGGCAAGTTTTATGGGGATTCGGAAAAGCGTTTGCGCGAAATTTTTCAGGAGGCTCGAGCGAAAGCCCCGAGCATTATTTTCTTGGACGAGATCGACGCGATTGGTCCGAAGCGTTCTGAGGTTCAGGGCGAGGTCGAGAAGCGTGTCGTTGCGCAACTCCTCTCGTTGATGGATGGCCTCGGCGGGCGCGGTCAGGTCGTGGTGATCGGTGCGACCAACCTGCCGGACAACCTCGATCCGGCCTTGCGTCGGCCCGGACGGTTTGACCGCGAAGTGGTCATCAATCCGCCGGATGCAAAAGGCAGGCGCGAAATCCTTGAGGTTCACACGCGGGCGATGCCATTGATGCCGGACGTGAATTTGGATGACTTGGCGCGAATCACACACGGCTTTGTCGGTGCGGATTTGGCGGCCTTGGCTCGAGAGGCTGGAATGCACCGCGTCCGTTCACAGTTGCCAACGTGGACGGCCTCAGGTCGAGGTCCGAGTGCGCAGGAAATGTTGCAACTCGAGGTTGGCGTGGAGGATTTCCGTGCAGCCCTGCGTGAGGTTTCACCGAGTTTGATCCGCGAGACCGAATCCGATATTGCCGGTGCGAGTTGGACGGAGATCGGTGGTTTGTCTGAGGTCAAAGCCGCATTGATCGAGGCGGTCGAGGCTCCCCTCAAGCACCCTGAATTGTTCGCGCAACTCCGGCTCGAGCCTCCGCGTGGAATCTTGCTGGCGGGTCCTCCCGGAACCGGCAAGACGTTGACGGCACGGGCTGTCGCCAAAGAATCCGAGGCGAATTTCATCGCCGTGCGTGGTGCTCAATTTCTCTCGAGGTACTACGGCGAGTCCGAGAAGGCCGTGCGCGAACTCTTCCGCAAGGCCCGAGCCAGCGCCCCGTGCGTGGTCTTCTTCGACGAGATCGACGCATTGTTGGCGAACCGTGCCGATGCGGATGCCGTCTCGAGCCGGGTGATTGGTCAATTCCTGGCCGAAATGGATGGCATCTCGAGTCTTGGGAACGTGATCATTTTGGGCGCAACGAATCGGCCCGAATCGCTCGATCCGGCTTTACTGCGTCCTGGGCGCTTTGAACAGGTGCTCGAGTTCAAATTGCCAAGTGAATCGGACCGGGCAGAAATCCTCGGTGTGCATTTGAGGGGTCGTGCGACGGCTGGCGAGCTTAATCTGGATGCCCTGGCCGCAAAGACAGAGGGTTGGAGCGGTGCCGACCTCGAATGGTTGGTGCGACGCGCGGCAATGCTGGTCTTGCAAGCTCACCTCGCCAAGAACGCAATTGTGGCCTCGATACCTAATTCAACGAAAGAAACTGGTGACAACGAAAGCATTAGCCTCGAGATAACACAATCCGACCTCGAGAACGCACTCGGGGAGGTTAAAGCCAGCAAGCGATGATGGGGAGGAACCCAAAATGACCACGATTTACGGAATTTACAGCGCCGATGCCACAGAAATTCAGTCTCCAGGGCTCGAGGTCGTGCGGGTTGGACCGCTCGCCGCGTTGATCGGTGAGGGACGCATCAATCTGCCATCCGATCCTGCACAACTCACACAAATTCTGCTCGAGCATCAAACCGCGATTCACAGCGTCAATGCCTCGAGCATCTTGCCCTGCAAACTCGGTGCGAACCTGCCCAACCGTGAGCGGGTGATCGAACTACTCGAATTGCACGAGGACACGCTCTTGTCCGAACTCGCTCGGCTCCAGGACACGGCGCAAATCAATCTGGCGGCCCGTTGGAATGTTCAGGATGAGATTGCACGCGCCGCTATTCAAGAAGATGTCGGCGCGTTCCGTCAAGAATTGCTCGAGCGTGGCACGGTCACGACCGAGGATCAGGCGCGAATCGGAATGATGATCGGGACTCAACTTGAACGCGAACGCGAAACGCTGCTGAACCTCGCAATCCAATGCCTGAAAGACAGCGTGCTCGAGGTTGGTAATGTTGGACGCAACGGCGAAGACAGCGCCTTCAACCTGGCGCTCCTTGTCAAACGCGATCAACTCGAAGCGATGGAAAATGCGATCACGGAATTGGATGCGAAACTCGAGGATCGGATCACTTGGCGCATCGGTGCCCCCGGACCCGCCTTCGCCTTCGCCAGCCTCGAGATCATCACGCCGAACACGTTGGATTTGGATCGCGCCCGCAAAACGCTCGGACTCGATAACGATGTGGATGGCGATACGCTCGCACGAACCTTCAAGAAACTGGCGCTCGAACGTCACCCGGACCGCAACCCGAACAACCCGAATGCGGCGGACGAAATGCGCGACCTCGCCTGGGCCCGAGATTTGCTGGCCGCAAGCACGCATGGCCTCGGAGTGCGCGTCACGAAAGCGGTGAACGCATGACGCAAGCGACGCTCGTAAAACCGGATTTGGCAACCGTTGAAGGACCGTTTTATCTCTACGCCGTCGCCCGCAATCACCCAGATTTACCGGACGTGCTCGAGCAAAAACCGATTGAGAATTCCGGTCAACCATTCCTCTTGCGCGTCGGCGATTTGATCGTGGTCCTCAGTGCGAACTCGAGTGACCGTTACAGCATCGCCCGCAAGAATTTACTGGCCCACAAAACGATTGTCGAAACCATCATGGCGATCACGCCCGTTCTGCCGGTGCGCTTCAACACCATCGGTCCGAGTTTAGAGGTGATCGAACGCAAACTCTTGACGCAAAAAGCCGACGAGTTGAAAGCCAAACTCGATGCCGTCGATGGTCGTGTCGAACTCAGCGTTCGTGCCACCTGGACCGACCCGGCCGAAGTCATCGAACGTGTTTTAAGTGAGCACCCAGAAATCTCGAGTCTGCGCGACAAGATCGCCACCAGCGCCGACCATCACGCCAGAATTCGACTCGGACAAATGATGGAAAACGCGATTCTCAAACGCCGCGATTACGTCGGAGCCGCGCTCGAGAAACGACTGAACGGACTCGTCGAAGGCATCTCCAACGGAACGCTGCCCGAAGGGGTCGTCGCCAACCTGTCCGTGCTGATGCCGCAAGCAGAACTCGAGAAAGTCGAAAACGCACTGCACGAATTCGACGACCAACACGACCTGTTAACGATTCGTTTGACCGGCCCATTGCCCCCATTCACGTTTTCCGAAATGACCGTGCGTTGGGAGGATGACGAGGAATGATGGTTCTTGAGCGCCCTGTACGTAGGGGCTTGCCATGGCAAGCCCTCGCCAGACAGTCATTTTCCAGAGGTTCACGCTGATGGCTCGCGCTGGCACCGAGGGCATGGAATTGCTCGGCCCGTTGAATTTGATTCTGGGGCCGATCTTGTGGGTGGCGGAACAAATCGCGGATCAGGCCGAAGAAACCTTGCTGGATGAAAAACCGTTGATCCACAAACTCACCTCGCTCGGTGCGGATTTGGATGCGGGGCGCATCACCGAGGATGAATTCATGGACCTCGAGGCGGAGTTGCTCGAGCAGATTGAAGTGATTGAGGCGCGTAAGGCGGAATGGGCGGCGGCGCGATCATGACGGGTTTTTACGTCTATGGGTTCACCGTTCCCGATGCTCGAGAAGAAAATCTTGAGGGCGTTTGTGGTGGAAAAATCGAGGTTCATTCTTACGCGAAACTTGGCGCAATTTGTGAGGCTGTGAACGCCGATGATTTCTCAAAACTCTTGACCGAGAATGTTGAAGATCCAAATTGGGTGGCTGGTAAAGCGATTTTGCATGACCGCACGATCTCGAGTTTTATTGATGCTGGTGTGATTCCGTTGCGTTTCGGTTCGGTCGTGCCGGATTTAGAAAGCTTGAACATTTTGCTCGAGCGTGAATCGCAAATCATGATTGATCGTTTGAAATCCTTGCACGGTCAGCGTGAATTCACGGTGCGGGTTTGGGTGGACCGTGACGAACTCGAGCCACGTTTGATCGAGGCGAATCCTGAGTTGGATGATTTGCAGGCCGAGTTGAACGGTTCGACGCCGGGCCGTCAGTATTTGTTCAAACGCAAATTGAAAGATGCGCTCGAGGTTGAGGTTAAAAAAGTTCTTCCCGATTTGCGCCGCGAGGCGTTCTCGAGGCTCGAGGATGCGGTCACGGAAATCAAAGTGCTTGAGCGAATTCCTGCGTCTCAGGCTGCGAATCCGGGTTTGCTCGAGTGTGCGGTGTTGTTGGATTCGATTTCTGAATCGCTTTTGCTGGGTGAGCTTGCCGGTTGGCCGGATCGTTTGGCGATGCGTGCAGAATTGTCTGGTCCGTTCGCGCCGTATTCGTTTGCCAATGCAGAACCGAAACTCGAGGCGATCGTATGACCGTCGCCAAGCCAATGCCACCGCTCGCAGCCTCGAGCCTTGAAGCGATTGACAATTTGGCCGCCGAGGAGCGTTTGAGTTT